>NZ_JBICKE010000018.1:0-38180 GCF_043103865.1 Pseudomonas sp. yb_5 | reverse complement strand
GGAGCGGGTTTACCCGCGAAGAGGCCCGCACAGGAAAACACTGACGTCAATTTTTTGTTTTGCCGCTTTTGCCGCCCATCAATTGCCGCTTTTGTCACCTCAGGCGGAAGGCCTTTGCCGCTTTTCTGGCATCAATCTGATAGTACCCTCCCGGCAAACCCCATAAATACGGGCTTTACGGTGGTTGGCACAGCCCTTGCTATACCTTGCTCAACGAAATTCCGGTCAACCTCTGAAGGTTTCCCTGACATGAGCATCAGCTTCGACAAGGCGCTTGGTATTCACGAAAAGGCGCTGGGCTTCCGCGCCCAGCGCGCTGAAGTGCTGGCCAACAACATTGCCAACGCCGACACGCCCAACTACAAGGCGCGTGACATGGACTTTGCCTCGGTGCTCGCAGCCGAAAGCGACAAGCAGCAGAGCGGCGGCCGCTTCAGTCTTGACCGTACCAACAGCAGGCACATCGAGGCTGAGGGCCTGGCCATGGCCGATGAAACCCTCAAGTACCGCACGCCGCTGCAGCCGTCGATCGACCAGAACACCGTGGATGCGCAGATCGAGCAATCGAACTACACGGAAAACGCGATTGGCTTCCAGGCCAGCTTCACCTTGCTCAACAGTAAATTCAAAGGGCTGGTTTCCGCCCTGCGGGGAGAATGATCATGTCCCTTTCCAGTGTCTTCAACATTGCCGGTAGCGGCATGAGCGCACAGAACACGCGCCTGAACACCGTGGCGTCCAACATCGCCAACGCCGAGACCGTGTCTTCGAGCATCGACCAGACGTATCGCGCCCGCCACCCGGTGTTCGCCACCACCTTCCAGAATGCCCAGGCCGGCAGCAGTCAGTCGCTGTTCGAAGACCAGGGCGAGGCAGGGCAGGGCGTGCAGGTAAAAGGCATCGTCGAAGACCAGAGCACGCTGGAGGCACGCTACGAGCCGAACCACCCGGCGGCGAACAAGGACGGCTACGTCTACTACCCGAACGTCAACGTGGTCGAGGAGATGGCTGACATGATTTCCGCCAGCCGCGCGTTTCAGACCAATGCCGAACTGATGAACACGGCCAAGAGCATGATGCAGAAAGTACTGACCCTTGGGCAGTGATAGGAAGCCGACATGACCACCACCAATTCCACCACGGACGTCGGTAGCGCGTACCTGACCTCGCTGCAGAAGCAGACGTCCAAGACTGACAGCTCTACCGGTGCCGCCGGCAGCGCGCTGGGCAAGGACGCGTTCTTGCAGTTGCTGGTTACCCAGATGCAGAACCAGAACCCGCTCGACCCACAGGAAAACGGCGAGTTCGTGGCTCAGTTGGCGCAGTTCAGCAGCCTGGAAAGCATGCAGTCGCTGAACGACGCAGTGACCTACATTGCGGCCGGGCTGCAATCTTCCCAGGCCTTGCAGGCCTCCTCGCTGGTCGGGCGCAATGTCATTGTTCAGACCGACAAGGCCGTGGTCGATACCAGCAAGGACATGAAGGGCTCGGTCAACCTGACGTCGTCCAGTACCTCCACCTCGGTGGGGATCTATGACAAGGACGACAAGCTGGTGCGTACCATCGAGCTCGGTACCCAGAAGGGTGGCAGCATCGACTTTACCTGGGATGGCCTGAACGATGACGGTGAGGTCGCGGCCGCCGGGACCTACACCTTCAAGGCCACTGCCTCGATCGATGGCAAGGCCACGGCCATGACCACCAACCTGCCGGCCTCGGTTACCAGTGTGACCATGGGGGCCAACGGTTCGGAGATGACGCTCAACCTGGCTGGGCTGGGCAGTGTTGCGCTTTCCAAAATCCAAAGCATCGGCATCTAGGGCCTGAGCAAAACGACAGGAGTTACACATGTCTTTCAATATCGGCCTTAGCGGCCTCTATGCAGCAAACAAGGCCCTGAACGTTACCGGCAATAACATTGCCAACGTAGCCACCACCGGCTTCAAATCGTCGCGTGCCGAGTTCGCCGACCAGTACTCCAACTCCATTCGCGGCACGAGTGCCGGCAAGAACGTAGTGGGCACCGGCGTGAAGACTGCCGCCGTGTCGCAGATGTTCACTCCGGGCAACATCAACGGCACCGGCCAGGCGCTGGACATGGCCATTGATGGCAACGGCTTCTTCGTGATGAACGACAACGGCTCGAAAATCTACACCCGTGCCGGTGCTTTCTACAGCGACAAGGATGGCTACGTGGTCAGCTCGTCGGGCGCCAACCTGCAAGGCTATGCCGTGGATGACAACGGCAAGATCATTCAGGGTGTACTGACCAACCTGCAGATCGACACCTCGAACCTGACGCCGAACCCGACCGGCCGTATCTCCGAGAACGTCAATCTCAACTCTACCGCTACTGCGCCAGCCCAGTCGCCATTCGATCCGACCAACACGGGCACCTACAACTACACGTTCAACACCGACGTGTACGATAGTCAGGGTAACGCGCACCAGCTTAACCAGTACTTTGTAAAGGATGCCACCAGCAACTCCTGGACAATGTACACCACCATCGACGGTCGCAACCCGGCTGACCCGAATTCGACCACGCCGTTGGCCAACAATCTGCCGTTCAAGTCTGATGGCACCCTGGATACAGCTGCCATGAATGCGGGCCCGGTAGCGGGCGGCATGACCATCGCGGCCAACAAGACCTTCACGCTCGACAACTGGATCCCGGCACAGAAGAACGCTGCTGGTGTGTGGGGCGCCAACGGTGCTACCGCCAATGTCGACGGGGTCAACCTGGATATGCTTGGCACCACCCAGTACAACGCCGCCTCCGCCACCACCGCCAAGAGTCAGGATGGCTTTGCCACTGGCGAGCTGTCAGGCCTGACCATCGACGAAAGCGGCAACATGTTCGCCAACTTCACCAACGGCCAGGACAAGGTGATCGGCCAGGTGGCTATCGCCAACTTTGCCAACCTGCAGGGTCTGACACCGATTGGCGGCACCAGTTGGAAAGAGTCCTACGCGTCGGGCGTACCGGTGATTGGTGCTCCGGACACCGGCACGCTGGGTCAGATTGCCGGCGGTGCACTGGAAGACTCGAACGTCGACCTGACTGGAGAGCTGGTCAATCTGATCAAGGCGCAGAGCAACTACCAGGCCAACGCCAAGACCATCTCCACCGAAAGCACCATCATGCAGACCATCATTCAGATGACCTGATGATTGTTGTTGGTGTGATGTCTGTAATTGGGGCCGCAATGCGGCCCCAATAACTTGAAGGTTCACGTTAATGAAGCGGTTGTCATTATTGGCCTTGTTCCCCTTGCTGGTGCTGGTACTGCCGGCCCCTGCCGCCCCCGCCCCGTTCTATCAATGGCAAAGTCTGGTCACCGGCCGCTACCTGTGCTCGGCCCGCAACCCGGGCAAAGGCTGGGTGCGCCATTCCGGCCCCTACAACAACGCTGCCTGCCGCAGCCATTGAGCAAGCCCTTGCCGCAGGCGGCAAACTTCCGCCGACAAACTGACGGTTATTGCCCCTCGCGAAGCTGAAAGCCCCGTAAATCGGGAGTTTCAGACTTGGTTCGATTATTGCTTTGAACCAGCCCAGTGACAGCGCGGCAACTACGCGCAGAGGAGAAACTGTGGACAAGTTGCTTTATGTGGCCATGACCGGCGCCAGCCAGAACGCGCTGGCGCAGAAGGCCCACGCCAACAACCTGGCGAACATTTCCACCAACGGTTTTCAGCGCGACCTGGAGCAGGCCCGTTCGATGCCGGTGTTCGGCGACAGCTTTCCGGCGCGCGCCTTCGCCATGACCGAACGCCCGGCCACCGACTTCAGCGAAGGCCCGTTGGTCGAAACCGGCCGCGACCTTGACGTGGCGGTGACCGGCAAGGGCTTTATCGCCGTGCAGGCGCCGGACGGCAGCGAAGCCTATGTGCGTACCGGTAGCCTGAACATCGATGCCCTCGGTGTGCTGCGTGCCGGCAATGGCATGCCAGTGATCGGCAACGGTGGCCCGATCGCCATCCCGCCCGAGCAGAAAGTGGAAGTGGGTGCCGACGGCACCATCAGTATCCGCTCCATGGGTGAAGACCCGCGGGTGATGGCCGAGGTCGATCGCATCAAACTGGTCAACCCGGACACCAAAGGCCTGACAAAGGGCCTGGACGGCCTGATCCATACCACATCCGGCCAGCCGGCCGATGCAGACGTCAATGTGCGGGTGGTGGCTGGCTTCGTGGAAGGTAGCAATGTCAACGCTGTCGAGGAAATGACCTCGGTGCTGGCGCTGTCCCGCCAGTTCGAACTGCACGTCAAGATGATGAACACGGCCAAGGAAGGCGACGAAGCCATGGCTCGGGTTTTGCAAATCGGCTAATCACTTTTGAACGGGTGCCGTAAAACAGGCGCACGAGGAGAACTTACATGCTTCCGGCTCTTTGGGTCGCTAAAACCGGCCTGTCCGCCCAGGACACCAACCTGACGGTCATTTCCAACAACCTGGCCAACGTCTCGACCACCGGCTTCAAACGTGATCGTGCCGAATTTGCCGACCTGCTCTACCAGATCAAGCGCCAGCCTGGTGCCCAGTCTACCCAGGACAGCGAGCTGCCTTCGGGCCTGCAGGTCGGTACCGGTGTACGTATTGTGGGCACCCAGAAGAGCTTCGTTGCCGGCAGCCTGCAAACCACCGAAAACCCGTTGGACATGGCAGTCAACGGCCGTGGTTTCTTCCAGGTCCTGCAGCCGGACGGCACCGTTTCGTACACCCGTGACGGCACCTTCCACCTGAACTCCGACGGCCAGATCGTCACCGCCAACGGCTACGCCCTGGAGCCTGCGATTGTCGTGCCTAACGACGCGCAGACCTTCACCGTTGGCCAGGACGGCACCGTGTCGATCACCACCGCCGGCAATCCGGCTGCACAGGTGATCGGCAACATCCAGACCGCCGACTTCATCAATCCGACCGGCCTGCAGGCGATCGGCGACAACCTGTTCCTCGAGACCGCAGCCAGTGGCGCACCTCAGGTCGGCACCCCAGGCCTGAACGGTTTTGGCACTACCCTGCAGCAGACGCTGGAGAACTCCAACGTCAGCACCGTGGAAGAGCTGGTGAACATGATCACCACCCAGCGTGCCTACGAGATGAACTCCAAGGTCATTTCCACGGCCGACCAGATGCTGTCGTTCGTTACCCAACAGCTCTAAGCCCTGTCACTCAGTTGCACCCGTGAGGTAAGCGTCATGAATCGTCTGTTGTCCGTTTTCGCCCTGGGGGGGGCGGTGTTGCTGGCAGGTTGCGTCGCGCCGACGCCCCGGCCCAACGACCCGTACTATGCGCCGGTGTTGCCGCGCACCCCATTGCCGGCAGCGGCCAACAACGGTTCGATCTACCAGGCCGGTTTCGAGCAGAACCTGTACAGCGACCGCAAGGCGTTCCGGGTGGGGGACATCATCACCATCACCCTCAACGAGAGAACCTCGGCCAGCAAGAACGCAGGTTCGCAGATCCAGAAGAACAGCTCGGCCAATATTGGCCTGACCTCGCTGTTCGGCAGCACACCGAACACCAACAACCCGTTCGGCGGTGGTGATCTGTCGCTGGAGGCTGGTTATAACGGCGAGCGTGCCACCAAGGGCGACAGCAAGGCCACCCAGGGCAACACCCTGACCGGTTCGATCACCGTCACTGTGGCCGAAGTGCTGCCCAACGGCATCATCGCCGTGCGCGGCGAGAAGTGGCTGACCTTGAACACCGGCGAAGAGTTGGTGCGCATTGCCGGCATGGTCCGCGCTGACGATATCGCCACTGACAACACCGTGCCGTCCACCCGCGTGGCCGACGCGCGCATCACCTATTCCGGCACGGGCTCGTTCGCCGATGCCAGCCAGCCCGGGTGGCTGGACCGCTTCTTCATCAGCCCGCTTTGGCCTTTCTGAGTACGGATGACCATGTTCAACGTAAGGCAGCTGATTGCCGCAACCCTGCTTTTGTCCTGTGCCTTCGCTGCCCAGGCCGAGCGCCTGAAGGACATTGCCAGCATCTCTGGCGTACGCTCCAACCAGTTGATTGGTTACGGCCTGGTGGTGGGCCTCAATGGCACGGGTGACCAGACCACCCAGACGCCATTCACCCTGCAAACCTTCAACAACATGCTGTCGCAGTTCGGCATCAAGGTGCCGGCCGGTTCCGGCAACGTGCAGCTGAAGAACGTTGCCGCAGTGTCGGTGCACGCCGACCTGCCACCGTTCGCCAAGCCGGGCCAGGTGGTGGACATTACCGTGTCGTCGATCGGTAACTCGAAGAGCCTGCGCGGCGGCAGCCTGTTGATGACCCCGCTCAAAGGTATCGACGGCAATGTCTACGCCATTGCCCAGGGCAACCTGGTCGTGGGCGGCTTTGACGCCGAGGGCCGTGACGGCTCGAAGATCACTGTCAATGTGCCGTCGGCTGGCCGTATTCCGGGGGGTGCCAGTGTCGAGCGTGCGGTGCCGAGCGGCTTCAACCAGGGCAATACCCTGACTCTGAACCTCAATCGCCCTGACTTCACGACCGCCAAGCGCATCGTGGACAAGGTCAACGACCTGCTCGGCCCTGGCGTGGCCCAGGCCGTGGATGGTGGTTCGGTGCGGGTCAGTGCGCCGATGGACCCAAGCCAGCGTGTGGATTATCTGTCGATCCTCGAAAACCTCGAAATCGACCCGGGCCAGGCGGTGGCCAAGGTCATCATCAACTCACGTACCGGCACCATCGTCATCGGCCAGAACGTCAAGGTGTCGCCGGCGGCGGTAACCCACGGCAGCCTGACCGTGACCATTACCGAAGACCCGATCGTCAGCCAGCCGGGGGCCTTCTCCAATGGTCAGACTGCCGTGGTGCCACGCTCGCGGGTCAATGCCGAGCAGGAAGCCAAGCCGATGTTCAAGTTCGGCCCGGGTACCACGCTGGACGAAATCGTCCGCGCGGTGAACCAGGTGGGCGCAGCGCCCGGCGACCTGATGGCGATCCTCGAAGCCTTGAAACAGGCCGGTGCCTTGCAGGCCGACCTGATCGTGATCTGAGGACGGCACGGATGAATATCAAAAGCCAGGTATCCGGTAGTGCCGACAGCGGCGCCTATACCGACCTTAACCGCCTGAGTGCCCTCAAGCACGGCGACCGCGACAGCGAAGCCAATGTGCGCAAGGTGGCCCAGGAGTTCGAGTCGCTGTTCATCAGTGAAATGCTCAAGGCCTCGCGCAAGGCCAGTGACGTGCTGGCCGACGACAACCCGATGAACACCGAAACGGTCAAACAGTACCGCGACATGTACGACCAGCAGCTGGCCGTAAGCATGTCCCGCGAAGGTGGCGGCATCGGCCTGCAGGACGTGCTGGTACGCCAGCTGACCAAGGGCCGCAGTGCGTCGGTCAATACCAGCCCGTTCCCGCGCGTCGATAGCAGTGGCCCGGCATTGTGGGGCAACAAGGTGGCGGAGCCGGTGCATACCATGGCCTCGTCCGCTACCCGCAATGACGTTGCAGCACTCAACGCGCGGCGCCTGGCCTTGCCCAGCAAGCTCACCGACCGCCTCCTGGCCGGTATCGTGCCATCGGCGGAAACCGCCAACAACGCCGCCGTGCCTGCACGTGACGGCCAGCAAGTGGCCAAGGCCTTCGCCGTGCCGGACAACGGCCTGCGCATTGTCGGCCGCGCCGTGGCCCAGCCGCCGCTGGCGCCGAACAAGGCTTTCACCGACAGCGACGCCTTCGTCGCCACCATGCTGCCAATGGCCGAGCAGGCCGCCAAGCGCATTGGTATCGACCCACGCTACCTGGTGGCCCAGGCCGCGCTGGAAACCGGTTGGGGCAAGTCGGTGATGCGCAACAGCGACGGCAGCAGCAGCCACAACCTGTTCGGCATCAAAGCCACTGGCAACTGGCAAGGCGAGCAGGCGCGGGCGATCACCAGCGAATTCCGCGATGGTCAGTTCGTCAAGGAAACAGCGGCGTTCCGCAGCTACGACTCGTACCAGGACAGCTTCCACGACCTCGTCACCTTGTTGCAGAGCAATTCTCGCTATCAAGGTGCGCTGGATGCGGCCGATAACCCTGAGCAGTTTGCAAGAGAGCTGCAAAAGGCAGGTTATGCGACCGACCCGGGCTATGCGAAGAAAATCATCAGCATTGCCCAGCAAATGCAGTCAACCCCGCAATACGCCATGGCTGGCAGAACCACGAACTTATAAAAGGACTAAATCATGTCGAGCCTGATTTCCATCGGCCTGAGTGGCCTGAGTGCCAGCCAGGCGGCCTTGTCGGTAACCAGTAACAACATCGCCAACGCCGCGACCAGTGGCTACTCACGCCAGCAGACAGTTCAGGCGGCGGGGCCTTCGCACAACATTGGCGCAGGCTTCCTGGGTACCGGGACCACGCTGGCGGATGTGCGTCGCATCTACAGCTCCTACCTGGACAACCAACTGCAGACAGCCACCTCTTTGCAGGCAGATTCGCTGACGTTCCAGGATCAGATCACCAGCATCGACAAACTGCTGGCCGACCGTGACACCGGCATCAGCTCGGTCCTTACCGCCTTCTTCTCGGCCCTGCAGACTGCAGCGGCCAAGCCGGGTGACGTTGCCTCGCGCCAGTTGCTGCTGACCCAGGCGCAAACCCTGAGCAACCGTTTCAATGCGGTGAGCACCCAGCTGACTCAACAGAACGCCACGATCAACTCCCAGCTCGACACCATGGCTGGCCAGGTCAACAAACTGACCGCCAGCATTGCCGAGTACAACAAGCAGATTGCCGCGGCCAGCGGCACTGGCAACACCCCTAACAGCCTGCTGGATGCGCGCAGTGAAGCGGTGCGTCAGCTCAATGAGCTGGTCGGTGTTACGGTACAGGAGCGTGATGGCAATTATGACGTGTACCTGGGCAGCGGCCAGTCGCTGGTCACCGGCAACAAGGCCAACACCCTGTCGGTCGAGCCTGGCGCTGCAGACAAGAGTCAGGCCAGCCTGCGCATCAACTACGAGTCGTTCAGCTCTGATGTGACCTCGGTGGTGTCCGGTGGCGCCATTGGCGGCCTGTTGCGTTATCGTCAGGACGTGCTGACGCCGTCGATGAACGAGCTTGGTCGCGTTGCCCTGGTAGTCGCCGACAGTATCAATAGCCAGTTGGGGCAGGGCCTGGATGCCAACGGCCAGTTCGGCAGCTCGCTGTTCTCCAGCATCAACAGCGCTACTGCCATGGCCCAACGCAGCCTGGCCTCGTCCAATAACAGTACCGGCTCCGGCAATCTGGATGTCACCATTGCCAATAGCGGTGCGTTGACCACCTACGACTACGAGGTGAAGTTCACCAGCGCCAACCAGTACAGTGTGCGCCGCTCCGACGGCACCGACATGGGCAGCTTCGACCTGAATGCCGACCCGGCACCCATGATCGACGGTTTCAGTCTGGCGTTGAAAGGCGGCGGTCTGGCGGCTGGTGACAGCTTCAAGGTCATCCCCACCCGTGCAGCTGCCGGTAGCATTACCACGACCCTGACCGATGCCAACAAGCTGGCCTTCGCCGGGCCCGTCAGCGCTACTTCGGGCAGTGGCAACAGCGGTACTGGCACCATCACCCAGCCGACCCTGAGCGAGTCGCTGGACATCTACGGCGGTGCCGATACCGCGCTGATCCAGCAGTCGATTCGCGATTCGATGCCGGTGCGTGTGGTGTTCGACGCTGCCAGCGGTGGCTCCCAGGGCTACAAGCTGTTCGATGCCAAGGGCACCCAGATTGGCACTGGCAGCGTGGTACCGGGGCAGGACAACAAGCTGTCCATCGCCGTGCCGATGCTGGATGCGGCTGGCGACCCGATTCTGGATGGCAGCGGTAACCCGCGTACCTTTGCCGTCGAAACCACCATTGGCGGCAGCCCTGCGGCCAATGACAGCTTTACCCTGTCGTTTAATGCCGACGGCAAGGCGGACAACCGTAACGCCACGGCACTGCTCGACCTGCAGACCAAGTCGACGGTGAACACTGGCTCCGGCGGCGGTACCAGCTTCACTTCGGCCTACGCCTCGCTGGTCGAACGCGTGGGTGCAAAGGCGAACCAGGCGTCCATCGACAGCACCGCGACCGAGGCGGTGCTCAAGTCTGCCAGCGAAAGCCGCAGTGCGGTGTCCGGGGTCAACCTGGATGACGAAGCGGCCAGCCTGGTCAAGTTCCAGCATTACTACACGGCGTCCTCGCAGATCATCAAGGCGGCGCAAGAAACCTTCAGCACCCTGATCAACGCTTTGTAAGGAGTAGACTATCGTGCGTATTTCCACTGCTCAGTTCTATGAGGCCAGCGCCAGTAGCTACTCCAAGAACTTCTCCAGCATGAACAAGACCAACGACCAGGTGACGTCGGGTATCCGTATCCAGACCGCTGCCGATGACCCGGTCGGTGCTGCACGCCTGCTGCTGCTGCAACAGCAGCAATCGTTGCTGGACCAGTACAGCGGCAACATCAACACCGTGAGCAACTCGCTGCTGCAGGAAGAGAGTGTGCTCTCTACCATCAACGATGCCATGCAGCGTGCCAGTGAGTTGGCGATCCGTGCCGGTGGCGCCGGGGTGACCGATTCTGACCGCGTGGCCATCGGCACCGAGCTGAAAGAGATCGAGGCCAACATCTTTGGCCTGCTCAACTCGCGCGATGCCAACGGTGACTACATGTTCGGAGGCTCCAAGAGCACCACGCCGCCCTATGTGCGCAACTCCGATGGCACCTATAGCTACCACGGCGACCAGACCCAACTGAGCCTGCAGGTATCCGATACCCTGAGCCTGGCTACCAACGACACCGGTTTCAGCATCTTCGACTCGGCCAGCAACAAGAGCCGTACCCAGTCGACCCTGTTGGTGCCGGCGACTGACGATAGCGTGGTCGGGGTGTCGTCTGGCCTGCTGACCTCGAGCACCACCTACAACAACAGCTTCACGGCAGGCCAGCCTTACAAGCTGACCTTCACCAGCGCGACGCAGTACACCATCACTGACGCCAGCGGCAATGACATCACCTCGGAAACGCCTACCAACGGTACCTTCGACAGCAAGACCGAAGGTGCCAACAAGATTGCCCTGCGTGGGGTGGAGTTCGAGATAACCGTGACCTTGGAGGAGGGTGCCGATGCCGACGCCGCCGTGGGCGGGCGCGAGTTCTCCCTGGAGGCACGCCCGGACTCGTTCAATACCACCCGTAACGGCAGCAACACCTCCAGCGCCCAGGTCACCAGCAGCAGCGTGACCGACGAGGCCGCCTATCGCAGCACCTTCCCCAGTAACGGTGCGGTGATCAAGTTCACGGGGCCGGGCGCATACGAGTTCTATGCCCAGCCGCTGACGGCCGACAGCAAGCCGGTCGCCAAAGGTACCTTTACGGCACCGTCGTTGACGGTGGCCGGGGTAACCTACCAGGTGTCCGGTTCGCCGGAGGCAGGCGACCAGTTTGCGGTCACGGCCAATACCCACCAGAACCAGAACGTGCTGGAAACCCTCAGTCAGTTGCGTGCGGCACTGGAAACGCCGGTGACCGGTGCTGGCGCGGCGAATGCCTTGAAAGATGCGGCGGCCTCGGCCATTGCAAACCTGGCCAGTGCCCGTGAGCAGGTCGATATCACCCGTGGCTCGATCGGTGCTCGCGGCAACTCGCTCGAGATTCAACGCCAGGAGAACACCAGCCTGGGGCTGGCCAACAAGACCACCCAGAACGCCATCGGCAACACCGACATGTCGCAGGCAGCCATCACCCTGACCTTGCAGCAGGCCATGCTGGAGGCCTCTCAGCTGGCCTTTTCGCGTATTTCCCAGCTGAGCCTGTTCAACAAGCTCTGATCTGCCTGCCTGATCCTGGGGCTGCTGCGCAGCCCTATCGCGACACAAGGCCGCTCCCACAGGTCCTCCTCTCTCCTGAAGGTGGGGTATTTGGACTGCTCCCAAGGGTTGGATTGGTGTCCAGCTTCTTGGGGCATTCCCGGTACTCCTCTCTTCTGAAGGTGGCGTATTCGTGGGAGCGGCCTTGCGTCGCGAAAGGGCCGCGAAGCGGCCCCATCGATATCTGCTGCGAAGCTGATCATTCGGGGTCCAGTGCCCGCCCGGTCATTCCAAAAATTCCCCAGTCCCCACACCCTCGCCACGGCTTTCGTAGCATTTCAATGTGACCAATGAGTCAAAACGCTCATCTTCCCTGTATTCTATGCAGCAGCTGTTGCAGCATTTTGTTACCGGTGCGCAGGCGAGCCCTGCCTACAACCCCTGGCGGTGACCGCTCCGGTATTTGGCGCCCTCAATTCATCGAGTGGTGGTCTTTGGCTGTTTTCATTGGGAAGCCAGAATGATTGGCATCAAAAGCATTGCGAGTTACGTGCCCACCGCTGGCCTGGACAACTACGTTCAGGGTGCGAAGTTCGGCAAGGACGAAGAGTTCATGTTCGGCAAGATCGGTGCGTCGTTCCTGCCGCGCAAGGCCGAAGAGCAAGAAACCTCCGACCTGTGCGTAGAAGCCGCTCAGGCGCTGTTCGCCAGCAACCCCGACCTTGATCCGCAATCGATCGATGCGTTGATCGTGGTCACCCAGAACGGCGACGAAGAAGGCCTGCCGCACACCGCAGCCATCGTCCAGAGCAAACTAGGCCTGTCTACCCGCGTGGCGGCGTTCGACGTGTCGCTGGGCTGCTCGGGCTATGTGTATGGCCTGTATGCGATCAAAGGCTTCATGGAAGCGGCAGGCCTGAAGAACGGCCTGCTGATCACCGCCGACCCGTATTCGAAGATCGTCGACCCGGAAGACCGTAACACCACCATGCTGTTCGGCGACGCCGCCACGGCAACCTGGATGGGTGAAAACGCGGTCTGGAACCTGGGCCAGGCGCGTTTCGGCACTGACGGTTCCGGTGCCGAACACCTGAAAGTCAGCGACGGCAAATTCTTCATGAATGGCCGCCAGGTGTTCAACTTCGCCCTGATCAAAGTGCCGGCGCACCTGCACGAGCTGCTGGATGCCAGCGGCCTGAAGTCGTCGGATATCGATGCCTTCTGCATTCACCAGGGCAGTGCGGCGATTGTCGACGCCGTGGCGCGACGCTTTGAAGAGCAACACCCGGAGAAGTTCGTCAAGGACATGCTGGAAACCGGCAATACGGTGTCCTCCAGTGTTCCGCTGCTGCTGCAGAAGCACATGCTCGATGGCAACTGGAAGCGCGTGGCGATCAGTGGTTTTGGCGTGGGCCTGTCGTGGGGCTCGGCCATCCTGTACCGCGACTGATCCCCCGGTCAGCCCACAAAAGCGCCCGGCGGCCACCGCCCGGCGCTTTTTTTCTGCCAAAAATAAACTTCTGCCTAACGCAGCCCGTTGTAGGAGCGGGTTCACCCGCGAAGAAGGCTGCTCGGTCTATGGCACCGGCTTAGCCGGTGTTCGCGGGTGAACCCGCTCCTACAGACGGGATGAGGCATTCAGCCCAGTTCGAACAGTTTTTGACGCCAATAAACCGCCCTTAACCCCTTGATTTATCAGGGCTGGCCCCATGCCAGTATTTTTTTTTTGAAAAAGCCCTCAAGCAACCCGCGCACCCGACGATAACCATTACGAAGGTTCTCTAGGCCAATCCGGCGGTTGCCAAGGCCGGAAGCCGCAGTACCCATCCAACGAGGATTTCGTCATGGCTTTAACTGTAAACACCAACATTGCGTCGATCACCACCCAGGGCAACCTGACCAAGGCGAGCAACGCTCAGACCACTTCGATGCAGCGTCTGTCCTCGGGTCTGCGCATCAACAGCGCTAAAGACGACGCTGCCGGCCTGCAGATCGCCAACCGTCTGACCAGCCAGATCAATGGCCTGGGCCAGGCTGTGAAGAACGCCAACGACGGTATCTCGATCGCCCAGACCGCTGAAGGTGCAATGCAGGCCTCGACCGACATCCTGCAGAAAATGCGTACCCTGGCTCTGTCCTCGGCTACTGGCTCGCTGAGCGCCGACGACCGTAAGTCGAACAACGACGAATACCAGGCTCTGACCGCTGAGCTGAACCGTATCTCCGCCACTACCACGTTCGGTGGCCAGAAGCTGTTGGACGGCTCCTACGGCACCAAAGCCATTCAGGTTGGCGCCAACGCCAACGAGACCATCAACCTTTCGCTGGACAACGTTGCTGCAAACAACATCGGTTCGCAGCAGGTCAAGTCGACCGATATCGCTATCAGTGCCACTGGTCTGGCTGCTGGTCAGCTGGTTGTCACCGGTAACGGCCAAACTGGCACTGTTGACTACGCTGCTGGTGCATCGGCCAAAGACATCGCTGCCAAGCTGAACGGTTCCATCGGTGGTCTGACTGCTACTGCCAGCACCGAAGTGAAACTGAGTGTAGGCGCTGCAGCCGCTACTACTGCTGCCAACTTCGACCTGACTGTTGGTGGTGCTACCGTCAGCTTCATCGGCGTTACTGACAATGCCTCCCTGGCTGACCAGCTGAAATCCAACGCTGCCAAGCTGGGCATCAGCGTCAACTACGACGAATCGACTCAGAACCTGGAAATCAAATCCGATAGCGGCGAGAACATCAAGTTCACTGCTCAGGCTGATGCCGACTCTGTTTCGGTTGCCGCTAAAAACGGTAGTGGCGCTTACGGCACTGCCGCAGCCCTGTCCGGCACTGCAGGTGATGACTCCGTCGTGACAGGTCAGATCTCCTTGGACTCGGCCAAAGGCTACTCGATCGGTGAAGGCACCCCTGCTGGTGGTGCGACTGCCCTGTTCGGCGCAGCTTCGGTATCGTCGACCAAGACCACCGTTTCCGACACCGACGTCACCAATGCCCTGAACGCCCAGAACGCTCTGGCCGTTATCGACAAGGCCATCGGTTCGATCGACAGCGTCCGTTCGGGCCTGGGTGCTACCCAGAACCGTCTGCAAACCACCGTCGACAACCTGCAGAACATCCAGAAGAACTCCACGGCTGCCCGCTCCACCGTACAGGACGTGGACTTCGCTTCGGAAACTGCCGAGCTGACCAAGCAGCAGACTCTGCAGCAGGCTTCGACCGCGATCCTGTCGCAGGCTAACCAGCTGCCATCCTCGGTCCTGAAACTGCTTCAGTAATTCAGGCGCTTGAGTGAAGGGTGAAAGGGTGCGTTTACGTGCCCTTTCACCCTTTTTGACATGAGGAGTTCGAAACATGGACATGAGTGTCAAGCTGAACCAGGTGTATCCAACCGTGTTACCCCAGGTGCCAGGAGCTGATCGCGAGCAGGACCCGGCTAAGCCTGCCAGGGTGCAGGAAGCCGCTGCCTCCGATAATCAGCCGCACTCGCGCGAGGACCTGGAAAAAGCGGTTGGCGAAATTCGTGATTTCGTCCAGTCGAGCCAGCGCCAGCTGGACTTTTCCATTGATGATTCCACGGGCCGGATTGTAGTCAAGGTGATTGCTACCCAGTCCGGTGAGGTGATCCGGCAACTTCCGTCGGAAGCTGCGCTGAAATTGGCGCAGAGCCTCAGTGAAGCCAGCAGCCTGCTGTTCGACGGTCAGGCATAGGCTGGCATGATTTTTGTTGTTGTCGACTATTTGATGGATTTATCCGCCAAGGATCCGGCAGCTACTGAACAAGGAGAGCAATGATGGCAGGTACAACAGTCAGCGGTATTGGCTCGGGCATCGATACCCAGGCGATCGTCGATTCCCTGGTGGCCGCGCAAAAAGCGCCCAAGCAGGCCCAGATCAATACCCAAACGCTGAAGGCAACCACCACGTTGTCCTCTATTGGCAAGATTCAGGCAGCCCTGGATGCATTCCGCGGCGCTTTGACCAACATGACCGATACCAACAGCTTTGGGGGGCTGAGCCTGAAGTCTTCGGATGAAAAAGTGGCTACCGTCACCATGGGGACGGGGGCCGCTAACGGTTCTTTCTCGTTGATTGTCAGCAAGCTGGCGACTGCTTCGAAAGTGTCGACCAAGGTCTATGCCAATGGTGCGGGTTCGGTTGTGAATCCGGGGACCACAGCTACCACCTTGAAAATCACCCAGAACGGCAAAGATCACGATCTTAGCGTTCCTGCAGGTGCCACCTTGCAGCAGGTGCGCGATAGTATCAACAGCCAGTTTGGCGCGGCCGGTCTGAGTGCTAACGTACTGACCGATGCCTCCGGCTCCCGCCTGATTGTCACTTCGACTAAAATGGGTGAAGGCTCCGACATCACCCTGTCGGGCAATTCGGGTATCGACACTGGTTATACCGTCGTCGACCCGCCCGCGGACGCTGAGTACACCCTCGACGGCATTGCAATGAAGTCCAAGACCAACGACATCACCGATGCCGTCAGTGGTCTGAATATCAAGCTGGTCGGTATTTCACCGACAAATGCCACGAGCGGTGAGCTCACACCCACCGTGCTCTCGCTCAGCACCAGTAGCACCGCTTTGAAGTCTGGTCTCAAAGGCTTCATCGATACCTACAATGCGTTGCTCACCGCAATCAACGCAGAAACCAAGGTGACCAAGAATGCCGATGGCAGCATGACTGCGGCCGCGCTGACGGGCGATGCTTCCATGCGTACATTGTTGACTTCCATTCGCGAAGAAATGAATGCGCTGTCGGGTAACGGGACGCTGAAGTCCCTTGCTGCATTTGGTGTTACTTCATCTCAGGACGGCGGTTTGCTTAGCCTGGACGACAAGAAATGGGACAAGGTGGCATCTACCAATGCAGCTGACCTGACCAGCATCTTCAACGGCAAGGACGGCCTGCTGGCGCGCCTGCAAAAAGTCACCGAGCCATTCGCCAAGGCCGCAACCGGCACCCTCGCCGAGCGCTCCAAGGTCCTGAGCGAAAGCCTGACCAAGCTCACGGCCGAGCAGGAAACCCTGGATGCCCGCATGGAAGCCCTGCAGAAGAGCCTGCAGGACAAGTACAACAACATGGATACCCTGGTCACTCAGTTGCGTCAGCAGCAGGACTCGGTGCTGAGCACCCTCAACGCACTGAACAAGGCGAACAGCGACGATTGATCCGTGAACCTTGCATGAAGTCCGTGCAAGATGCCGGGCTTCATGTCATCGGTCGGTAAAGTTTTTCGCCGCCTGCCCGATACAAGGAATATCTCCCCCTTAAGCCTGCCCGTCACGAGGTCGCAAGATGAATCCCATGAGAGCCCTTCGTCAGTACCAGAAGGTCAATTCCCATGCCCAGATTTCCGAAGCCACGCCCCATCGCCTGGTGCAGATGCTGATGGAGGGCGGCCTCGATCGCATGGCGCAGGCCAAGGGTGCGATGGCGCGTGGCGACATTGCGGAAAAGGGTCTGATGCTGGGCAAGGCGATCGACATCATCATCGGTTTGCGCGATGGCTTGTCGCCTGAAAAAAGCGAAAACCCAGAGTACGTCGAAAAGCTCGACGCCCTCTATGTCTACATGACCAATCGCCTGATGCAGGCCAATGTGGACAACGATGCCGGCATTATCGACGAAGTTGCCCAGCTGCTGATTACCGTGAAAAGTGGCTGGGACGGCATTGCCGACGCCCAGCCTGCCAGCTGATGGCAAGGAGATTACCGTGACCGCACTGCAACGCCTCGATGACACCTGCGATGCCCTGATCGGGGCCTTGGGGGAGCGTGACTGGGAAACCATTGCCAAGCTGGATGTGGCGTGCCGCGCGTGCATCGACGAGGTGCTGGAAACCCATGCGATGGATCAGGCGTTGCTGCGCGAGAAGCTGGAAGGGGTGCTGCGGCTCTACCGCAATCTGATCGATGTGACAACCGGTGAACGCCAGGCAATTGCCGAAGAGATGATGCAGATCAATCAAGCGAAAAATGCATCGAAGGTTTACCATCTCTTCAGTTAAGATGCGCACGACTTAACAAAAGGCGCCATAAATTTGACTGTATGGGCCTTTTTGACTTTACTAGTGGCTGTTTTCGAATTTCAGACGTCCGAACACTGACCATTCAGTCGGAATGATGTCGAGCACGCCCCCGCAGGGCGCCGATATGACTAGGGAAGTTGCTATTGCATGTGGCGTGAAACCAAGATTCTGCTGATCGATGACGACAGCGCGCGCCGCCGCGACCTTGCGGTGGTGCTGAACTTCCTCGGCGAAGAAAACCTCGCGTGTGCCAGCCATGACTGGCAGCAGGCGGTCGAGCCATTGTCTTCGAGCCGCGAAGTGCTGTGCGTGCTCATCGGCACCGTAAATGCTCCGGGCAATCTGCTTGGGCTGCTTAAGACAGTGGCTACCTGGGATGAGTTCCTTCCGGTTCTGCTTTTAGGTGAAATTTCTTCTGTCGAGCTGCCGGAAGACCTTCGCCGTCGGGTGCTTTCCAGCCTGGAAATGCCGCCAAGCTACAGCCAACTGCTGGATTCGCTGCACCGTGCCCAGGTCTACCGCGAAATGTATGACCAGGCGCGCGAGCGCGGTCGCCAGCGCGAGCCCAATCTGTTCCGTAGCCTGGTTGGCACCAGTCGTGCCATTCAGCACGTGCGGCAAATGATGCAGCAAGTGGCGGATACCGATGCCAGCGTGCTGATCCTGGGTGAGTCGGGCACCGGCAAGGAAGTGGTGGCGCGCAACCTGCACTACCATTCCAAGCGCCGCGAAGCGCCATTCGTGCCGGTCAACTGTGGCGCGATCCCGGCCGAGCTGCTGGAAAGCGAACTGTTCGGCCACGAGAAGGGCGCCTTTACCGGGGCCATCACCAGCCGTGCCGGGCGTTTCGAACTGGCCAACGGCGGTACCCTGTTCCTCGACGAAATCGGCGACATGCCGTTGCCGATGCAGGTCAAGCTGCTGCGTGTGCTGCAGGAGCGTACCTTCGAGCGCGTGGGTAGCAACAAGACCCAGAGCATCGACGTGCGCATCATCGCTGCGACGCACAAGAACCTCGAAACCATGATCGAGAACGGTACCTTCCGCGAAGACCTGTACTACCGCCTGAATGTGTTCCCTATCGAAATGGCGCCGCTGCGTGAGCGTGTGGAAGACATTCCGTTGCTGATGAACGAGCTGATTTCGCGCATGGAGCACGAGAAGCGTGGTTCCATTCGCTTCAATTCCGCCTCGATCATGTCGCTGTGTCGTCACGGCTGGCCGGGCAACGTGCGCGAGCTGGCCAACCTGGTCGAGCGCATGGCGATCATGCACCCGTACGGGGTCATTGGCGTGTCGGAACTGCCGAAGAAATTCCGCTATGTCGATGACGAAGACGAGCAGATGGTCGACAGCCTGCGCAGCGACCTTGAAGAGCGCGTGGCGATCAATGGCCATACACCAAACTTCAGCAACCACGCCATGCTGCCGCCCGAAGGCCTGGATCTCAAGGACTACCTGGGTAGCCTGGAGCAGGGCCTGATCCAGCAGGCGCTGGACGATGCCAACGGTATCGTTGCGCGCGCGGCTGAACGTTTGCGTATTCGCCGTACCACCCTGGTCGAGAAGATGCGCAAGTACGGCATGAGCCGCCAGGGCGGTGAGGAACAGGCGGAAGATTGAAGCCTGGCGGTTGTCTATGCCGGCCTCTTCGCGGGCACAAATCCCTATCTCCGGCACGGCTATTGCTACACCGCTGGCAACACACCGTTTTTATGACGGTCAGCCACGCGAGAGAGCACGATGCCCCAGGCCGCCCACGTATCCCGAGCCCCCGATCAGCAGGGGCAAACCCCGGTCGCGCAGGACAGCGGCCAGGGTATCGCGCAAGCCTTTGCCCTGTTCAATCAGGTGTCCAGCCAGCTGAGCCAGTCCTACAGCCTGCTCGAAGCCCGGGTCAGTGAGCTCAAGGGTGAGCTGGCCGTGGTCAGCGCCCAGCGCATCGACGAACTGAGTGAGAAGGAACGCCTGGCCAACCGCCTGCAGAACCTGCTGGACTTGCTGCCCGGTGGGGTGATCGTGATCGACGGCCAGGGCCTGGTGCGCGAAGCCAACCCGGCCGCCTGCGAGTTGCTCGGCGAGCCCCTGATTGGCCAATTGTGGCGCCAGGTGATCGCCCGTAGCTTTGCCCCGCGCAAGGACGACGGCCACGAAGTCTCGCTGCGCGACGGTCGCCGCCTGTCGATCGCCACCCGCTCGCTGGATGCCGAGCCTGGCCAGTTGGTGCTGCTCAACGACCTGACTGAAACCCGTCGCCTCCAGGATCAACTGGCTCGCCACGAGCGGCTGTCGTCCTTGGGGCGCATGGTTGCCTCGCTGGCCCATCAGATTCGCACGCCGCTGTCGGCAGCCATGCTGTATGCCAGCCACCTGGCCGATAGCGAGCAAGCGCTGAGCGCGGAAACCCGCCAGCGCTTCGCCGCGACCTTGAAGGAGCGCCTGCACGAGCTGGAACACCAGGTGCGCGACATGCTGGTGTTTGCCCGTGGCGAGTTGCCACTGGGGGATAGGGTGACCCCGAAAGCGCTGTTCCAGGCCCTGCAACAGGCGGCCCAGGCACATGTGCAGGGGCATGCCGTGCGCTGGCAGTGCGACAGTCATCTGGGCGAGTTGCTGTGCAACCGCGACACTCTGGTCGGCGCCTTGCTCAACCTGATTGAAAATGCCTTGCAGGCCAGCGATGGCCCGGCACGGCTGAAGGTGCACCTGTACCGCCGCGAACGTAGCTTGCACCTGTGTGTCAGCGATGCCGGCAGCGGCATCGATGCAGGCTTGCTCGGCCGTTTGGGCGAGCCTTTCCTTACCACCAAGGCCACCGGTACCGGCCTGGGCCTGGCCGTGGTCAAGGCGGTGGTGCGTGCGCATCAGGGCACGATCAACCTGCGCTCGAAAGTCGGCCGTGGTACCTGCGTGCGGGTAGAACTGCCGTTGATCGACGGGCAATTGGCGGAGGGGGTGTAATGGCAATCAAGGTGCTGCTGGTCGAGGATGACCGCGTATTGCGCCAGGCGCTGGGCGATACCCTGGAAATCGGCGGGTTCGCCTATCAGGCGGTGGGCAGTGCCGAAGAAGCGCTGGAGGCCGTACTGGATGACGCGTTCAGCCTGGTAGTCAGTGACGTCAACATGCCCGGTATGGACGGGCACCAGTTGCTCAGCCAGCTGCGCCGCCAGCAGCCACAGTTGCCGGTGCTGTTGATGACGGCGCATGCTGCTGTCGAGCGTGCGGTCGAGGCCATGCGTCAAGGCGCCGCCGACTACCTGGTCAAGCCGTTCGAGCCCAAGGCGCTGCTCAGCCTCGTGGAGCGGCATGCCGCCGGGCGGGTCACCGGCGAAGAAGGGCCGGTGGCTTGCGAGCCGGCCAGTCGCCAGTTGCTGGAGCTGGCGGCCCGTGTGGCGCGCAGTGACTCGACCGTGCTGATTTCCGGCGAGTCCGGTACTGGCAAGGAAGTGCTGGCGCGCTACATTCACCAGCAATCGCCGCGTGCGGCGCAGCCCTTCGTGGCGATCAATTGCGCGGCGATCCCCGACAACATGCTCGAGGCCACCCTGTTCGGCCACGAGAAGGGCGCCTTCACCGGCGCTATCGCGGCTCAGGCTGGCAAGTTCGAGCAGGCCGAAGGCGGCACCCTGCTGCTGGACGAAATCTCGGAAATGCCCATGGCCTTGCAGGCCAAGCTGCTGCGTGTGCTGCAGGAGCGCGAGGTGGAGCGGGTAGGCGGGCGCAAGCCGATCAGTCTGGATATTCGGGTGCTGGCCACCACCAACCGCGACCTGGCCGGCGAAGTGGCGGCCGGGCGCTTCCGCGAAGACCTGTACTACCGCCTGTCGGTGTTCCCGCTGGCCTGGCGCCCGCTGCGTGAGCGGCCGGGCGATATCCTGCAACTGGCTGAGCGCCTGCTGGCGCGCCATGTGGCCAAGATGAAGCATGCCCCGGTGCGTCTCTCGCCAGCGGCTCGGGCCTGCCTGCAGGCATATGCCTGGCCGGGCAACGTGCGCGAGCTGGACAACGCACTGCAGCGGGCATTGATTCTGCAGCAGGGGGGCGTGATCGAGGCGGCGGATTTTTGTCTGGCAGGCGCCATTCCATTGTCGGCTGGCACCGAGCCATCTCTTGAGGTGGTTGCTGATGCTGGCGGCTTGGGGGATGACATGCGTCGCCACGAGTACCAGATGATCATCGACACCCTGCGCGCCGAACGCGGCCGCCGCAAAGAGGCGGCCGAACGCCTGGGCATCAGCCCGCGCACGTTGCGCTACAAGCTGGCACAGATGCGCGATGCCGGGTTTGACGTCGAGGCCAGCCTGTTCGGCTGACAGGCAAATCATCTGTAACTGGCGCGGACCTCTGTGGGAGCGGCCTTGCGTCGCGATAGGGGCGCAAAGCGGCCCCGGCGATCTTTGCGGCGGAGCTGAAGACCTGGGGCCGCTTCGCGCCCCTATCGCGACGCAAGGCCGCTCCCACAGGAATTGTGTGATCCCTGGGAAATGAGTCGCGAAGGCTGGCACCTTTGTTGCTTTAGGTAGGTCATTCGCCGCATGACTGTCAAAAAAATGCGGCCGCAGGAGAGAGAAGGGTCATGAGCCAAGGTGTTGAATTCAATCGTCTGATGTTGGACATGCGGGCCATGCAGGCCGATGCCATGTCGCTGCCCAAGGCAACCGTTGCCCCAGAGCTGGCGCCGGGGCAAAGTACCTTCGCCGACATGCTCGGCCAGGCCATCGGCAAGGTGCATGAGACGCAGCAGGCCTCGACCCAACTGGCCAACGCGTTCGAAATCGGCAAGAGCGGCGTCGACCTGACTGACGTGATGATCGCTTCGCAAAAGGCCAGCGTGTCGATGCAAGCCATGACCCAGGTACGCAACAAGCTTGTCCAGGCGTACCAGGACATCATGCAGATGCCGGTTTGAGGACGGATGTAACCCATGGCTGAAGCAGTCGTCGAAAACGCCCCCGCCAAAGCTGGCTCGCCAGCGGCCAAGCCGCCGCTGTTTGGCATGGCGTTTCTGGAAAATATCTCGCAGATGCCCATGCTGCGCCAGATCGGCCTCATGGTCGGCCTGGCGGCCAGCGTGGCCATCGGCTTTGCCGTGGTGCTGTGGTCGCAACAACCCGATTACCGTCCGTTGTACGGCAGCCTGTCGGGCATGGACACCAAGCAGGTCATGGACACCCTGGCCGCTGCTGACATCCCCTATAACGTGGAGCCCAACTCGGGGGCCCTGCTGGTCAAGGCCGACGACCTCTCCCGTGCGCGCCTGAAACTGGCAGCCGCCGGCGTGGCGCCGAGCGACGGCAATGTCGGCTTCGAGCTGCTCGACAAGGAGCAGGGCCTGGGCACCAGCCAGTTCATGGAAACCACTCGCTACCGCCGCAGCCTGGAAGGCGAACTGGCCCGTACCGTTTCCAGCCTCAACAACGTCAAGGCCGCGCGTGTGCACCTGGCCATCCCGAAAAGTTCGGTGTTCGTGCGTGATGAACGCAAGCCCAGCGCCTCGGTACTGGTCGAGCTGTACCCAGGCCGCGCACTGGAAGCCGGGCAGGTGATGGCCATCGTCAACCTGGTCGCCACCAGCGTGCCGGAACTGGACAAGTCCCAGGTCACCGTCGTCGACCAGAAGGGCAACCTGCTGTCCGATCAGATTCAGGATTCCGCGCTGACCCAGGCTGGCAAGCAGTTCGACTACAGTCGCCGGGTGGAAAGCATGCTTACCCAGCGCGTGCACAATATCCTCCAGCCGGTGCTGGGCAACGACCGCTACAAGGCCGAAGTGTCCGCGGACCTCGACTTCAGCACGGTCGAGTCCACCTCCGAACAGTTCAACCCCGATCAGCCGGCGTTGCGCAGCGAGCAGTCAGTCGACGAACAGCGTGCCAGCAGCCAAGGCCCGCAAGGCGTGCCTGGCGCGCTGAGCAACCAGCCGCCAGGCGCCGCTTCGGCACCGCAGACCACCGGTGGCGCGGCTACCCCGGCTGCTGCCATTCAGCCTGGCCAACCGCTGGTGGATGCCAACGGCCAGCAGATCATGGACCCGGCCACCGGCCAGCCGATGCTCGCGCCGTACCCGTCAGACAAACGTCAGCAAAGCACCAAGAACTTCGAGCTGGACCGTTCCATCAGCCACACTCGCCAGCAGCAGGGGCGCATGACCCGTCTGTCGGTAGCGGTGGTGGTGGACGACCAGGTCAAGATCGACCCGGCCACTGGCGATACCACACGTGCGCCATGGGGCGCCGAGGACCTGGCGCGCTTTACCCGCCTGGTGCAGGACGCAGTCGGCTTCGATGCCAGCCGTGGCGACAGCGTGACGGTGATCAACGTGCCGTTCGCCGCCGACCGTGGCGAGGAAATCGCCGACATCGCCTTCTACCAGCAGCCGTGGTTCTGGGATATCGTCAAGCAAGTGCTGGGCGTGGTGTTCATCCTGGTGCTGGTGTTCGGCGTGCTGCGGCCAGTGCTGAACAACATTACCGGGGGCGGCAAGCAGGCTGCCCCGGATAGCGACATGGAGCTGGGCGGCATGATGGGTCTGGATGGCGAACTGGCCAACGACCGCGTCAGCCTGGGTGGCCCGACAAGCATTCTGCTGCCTAGCCCGAGCGAGGGTTATGAGGCACAGCTCAACGCAATCAAAGGCCTGGTGGCCGAAGACCCGGGCCGTGTGGCCCAGGTCGTGAAAGACTGGATCAACGCCGATGAGTGATAACCGAGCCGTTACCGCCAAGCTGAGCCGCGTCGACAAGGCGGCGATCCTCCTGCTCTCGCTGGGCGAGACCGATGCGGCCCAGGTGCTGCGGCACATGGGCCCGAAGGAAGTGCAGCGGGTAGGTGTGGCCATGGCGCAGATGGGCAATGTGCACCGTGACCAGGTCGAACAGGTGATGAGCGAGTTTGTCGACATCGTCGGCGACCAGACCAGCCTGGGTGTCGGGTCTGATGCGTACATCCGCAAGATGCTCAACCAGGCCCTGGGCGAGGACAAGGCCAATGGCCTGGTCGACCGCATCCTGCTCGGCGGCAATACCAGCGGCCTGGACAGCCTCAAGTGGATGGAGCCGCGTGCCGTGGCCGACGTGATCCGCTACGAGCACCCGCAGATCCAGGCCATCGTGGTCGCCTACCTCGACCCGGACCAGGCCGGTGAAGTGCTGAGCAACTTCGACCACAAGGTGCGCCTGGACATCGTCCTGCGCGTGTCATCGCTGAACACCGTGCAGCCGGCGGCGCTGAAGGAGCTGAACCAGATCCTCGAGAAGCAGTTCTCGGGCAACTCCAACGCCGCGCGCACCACCCTGGGTGGTATCAAGCGTGCTGCCGACATCATGAACTTCCTCGACAGCTCGGTGGAAGGCGCACTGATGGACGCGATCCGCGAAATCGACAGCGACCTGTCGGAGCAGATCGAAGACTTGATGTTTGTCTTCAACAACCTGGCCGACGTCGACGACCGAGGCATCCAGGCGCTGTTGCGCGAAGTGTCCTCCGACGTGTTGGTGGTGTCGCTCAAGGGCGCCGACGAGCGGGTCAAGGACAAGATCTTCAAGAACATGTCCAAACGTGCTTCGGAACTGCTGCGTGACGATCTGGAGGCCAAAGGGCCGGTACGGGTCAGCGACGTGGAAACCGCGCAGAAAGAAATCCTCACCATTGCCCGGCGCATGGCCGAGGCCGGCGAGATCGTGCTCGGCGGCAAGGGCGCCGAGGAAATGATCTAAGGTATTCGCGACCCCATAGCCGACGCCGCCTTTTGTAGGCGCGGGTTTACCCGCGAAGGCGTCGGTCCTGGCAATCGAGGTTGTCGCTGCCGACGCATTCGCGGGTGAACCCGCTCCTACAAGGGACCGTGTCGGCCGAACATGGTTTGAGAACATGACAGCATGCCCACCAAAGAACACCACCCCAGCGACCTGATCCGCGCCCGCGACCTCGAGGGCGTGGACGTGTGGACGTTGCCCAGCTTCGACCCGGAACCGGAGCCTGCGCCCGAGCCGGAACCGGAGCCCGAGGTCATCGAGGAAGAAATCGAGGAAGTGCCGCTGGAAGAAGTCCAGCCACTGACCCTGGAAGAGCTCGAAGCCATCCGCCAGGAGGCCTACAACGAGGGTTTCGCCACCGGTGAGCGCGAGGGCTTCCACAGCACCCAGCTCAAGGTCCGGCAGGAGGCTGAAGAGGCCCTGAAGGCCAAGCTGGACAGCCTCGAGCGGCTGATGGCCAACCTGATGGAGCCGATTGCCGAGCAGGACAAGCAAATCGAGAAGTCGCTGGTCCACCTGGTAGCGCACATGACTCGCCAGGTGATCGGCCGCGAGCTGCGCAACGATTCCAGCCAGATCACTCAGGTGCTGCGCGAAGCGCTCAAGCTGCTGCCCATGGGCGCGGACAATATCCGCATCCACCTCAATCCGCAGGATTTCGAGCTGGCCAAAGCCCTGCGCGAACGCCATGAGGAGAACTGGCGGTTGCTGGAAGACAGTGCGCTGCTGCCGGGTGGTTGCCGCATCGAGACGGCCCACAGCCGTATCGATGCCACCATGGAAACGCGTATCGAAAAAGCGGTGGCGCAGCTGTTCGACCAGTTGCATGACCAATCCCTGCACCCGGCGGCGCCAGACATGTCGACAGACCTGGATGCGCCGGTCGAGCGTACCGTGGACAGCCCAGATGCACCTTGAGCGCACCAGCTTCGGCAAGCGCCTGGGCACTTACGCTGAGGCCATTGCGCTGCCGGCCCGGCCAATCGTCGAAGGCCGCTTGCTGCGTATGGTCGGCCTCACCCTGGAAGCCGAAGGCCTGCGCGCTGCAGTGGGCAGCCGTTGCCTGGTGATCAACGACGACAGTTATCACCCGGTGCAGGTCGAGGCCGAAGTCATGGGCTTTGCCGGGCCCAAGGTGTTTCTGATGCCGGTGGGCAGCATCGTCGGCATCGCTCCGGGGGCCCGGGTAGTGCCGTTGGATGACGGTGGCCGCCTGCCCATGGGCATGAGCATGCTGGGCCGGGTGCTCGACGGCGCCGGCCGCGCGCTGGATGGTAAGGGCGGGATGAAGGCCGAGGACTGGGTGCCGATGGACGGCCCGGTGATCAACCCGCTCAACCGCGACCCTATCAGCAAGCCGCTGGATGTGGGTATTCGCAGTATCAACGGCCTGCTTACCGTCGGCCGTGGCCAGCGGCTAGGCCTGTTTGCCGGTACCGGGGTGGGTAAGTCGGTGTTGCTGGGCATGATGACCCGCTTCACCGAAGCCGAGATCATCGTGGTCGGCCTGATCGGTGAGCGGGGGCGCGAGGTGAAGGAGTTCATCGAGCATATCCTCGGTGAGGAGGGCCTCAAGCGCTCGGTGGTGGTGGCTTCGCCGGCCGACGATGCGCCACTGATGCGCCTGCGTGCCGCCATGTATTGCACACGCATTGCCGAGTACTTCCGCGACAAAGGCAAGAATGTGCTGTTGCTGATGGACTCGTTGACCCGTTTCGCCCAGGCCCAGCGGGAAATTGCCCTGGCCATCGGCGAGCCGCCGGCCACCCGTGGTTACCCGCCCTCGGTGTTTGCCAAGCTGCCAAAACTGGTCGAGCGGGCAGGCAATGGCGAACCTGGCGGTGGTTCGATCACTGCGTTCTATACCGTGCTGTCCGAAGGCGACGACCAGCAAGACCCGATCGCCGACTCGGCGCGGGGCGTGCTAGACGGCCACTTTGTGCTGTCGCGTCGGCTGGCTGAGGAAGGCCATTACCCGGCCATCGACATCGAAGCGTCGATCAGTCGGGTCATGCCTCAAGTGGTCGATGCCGACCACTTGCGCCAGGCGCAGAAGTTCAAGCAACTGTGGTCGCGTCTGTCGCAAAGCCGCGACCTGATCAGCGTGGGTGCCTATGTGGCCGGCGGTGATCCGGAGACCGACCTGGCCATTGCCTTGCAATCGAAGCTGGTGGAGTTCCTGCGCCAGGGTCTGCGCGAGAACGTGGGTATGGCGCAGAGTCGCGAACAGCTGGGGGCGATTTTCACGCCCCCGGCAGGTTGATAAGCCATGGCGCAGCCTGGGCGTGCCGCGCGCCTGGCGCCGGTGGTGGACATGGCCGAAGAGGCCGAGCGCAAGGCGGCTCAGCGCCTTGGCCACTTTCAGCAGCAGGTGGCCACGGCCCAGGCCAAGCTGGCTGAGCTGGAGCGCTTTCGCGAGGATTACCAGCTGCAGTGGATCAACCGCGGCGGGCAAGGGGTCAATGGTAGCTGGCTGGTCAATTACCAGCGTTTTCTCGGGCAGCTGGAAACGGCCATGACCCAGCAGCGCCAGAGCCTGGTCTGGCACCAGAACAACCTCAATAACGCGCGTGGTACCTGGCAGCAGGCCTATGCCCGGGTGGAGGGTTTGCGCAAGCTGGTGCAGCGCTACCAGGACGAGGCCCGGCGCGCTGAAGACAAGCGTGAGCAGCGCTTGCTGGATGAGCTGTCGCAGCGCCTGCCGCGGCAAAACCATCTATAGGTGTTCGCCGCAGGCCTTGCAGCGGAATAATTGGCCTGAAACAAATGAGAGGTCTTGCCCGCGAATGCGGTGGCGGCTGCGACGGTGTATGACCGGGTATATTGGCTGGCCGGTACAGGCCATCAAAGCCATGAGCCTGCATCCGCTTGCCACCCCCACCTTCGCCTGCTAAACCTTAAAGCAGTTGCATCCGCCATCATCGAAGGAATCGCTAGCATGGCAGTCGAGACTGATTTTTCGCAGGACGGGAAAAAGCTGACCATCAAGATCAAGGGGCGCTTCGATTTCGGCAAGCATCAGGAGTTTCGCGAAGCGTACGAACGCCAGCCCGGGCGGCCGGATTCGGTGGTCGTCGACCTGAAGGATACCACCTACCTCGACAGCTCCGCGCTTGGCATGCTGCTGTTGCTGCGCGACCACGCGGGCGGTGATGAGTCGGACGTGCGGGTGGTGCATGCCAGCTCCGACGTGCGCAAGATTCTCGCCATCTCCAATTTCGAAAAACTCTTCGATATCAGTTGAGCGCCGACATGCCGGCCGAACAGGCGTTGACCGTGCTGGTCGCCGAAGACAGTGCTGTCGATCGCCTGCTGCTTTCGCAGATCGTGCGCCGCCAGGGGCATCAGGTATTCACTGCGGAGAACGGCGAGCAAGCGGTAGCGCTGTTCATCGAGCGGCGCCCTCAACTGGTGCTGCTGGACGCCCTGATGCCGGTCATGGATGGCTTCGAGGCGGCGCGGCAGATCAAGGCATTGGCTGGCGAGGCGCTGGTGCCGATCATTTTCCTGACTTCGCTGAATGAAGAGGAAGGCCTGGTGCGTTGCCTTGAGGCGGGGGGCGATGATTTCATGGCCAAGCCCTACAGCGCGGTGATCCTCGCTGCCAAGATCCGCGCCATGGACCGTCTGCGCCGGTTACAGGCTACCGTGCTGGCGCAGCGCGACCAGATCACACGGCATCACCATCACCTGCTTAACGAGCAGCGGGTGGCCAAGGCGGTGTTCGACAAAGTGGCCCACTCTGGATGCCTTTCTGCGCCCAACATTCGCTACCTGCAATCGCCTTACGCGCTGTTCAATGGCGACCTGATGCTGGCGGCATTTACCCCGGCCGGCGACATGCGTGTGCTGCTCGGCGATTTCACCGGTCACGGCCTGCCGGCCGCGGTCGGCACCTTGCCGATGGCTGAGGTGTTCTACGGCATGACCGCCAAGGGCCACGGCATGGCGCAGATCCTGCGCGAGATGAATGCCAAGCTCAAGCGCATCCTGCCGGTAGACATGTTCTGCTGTGCGCTGCTGCTCAACCTCAGCATGCAGCGCGGCACGGTGGAGGTGTGGAATGGCGGTATGCCCGATGGGTATCGCCTGTCGGTGGATGGCCAGGTGCTGTCGGTACTGAGTTCGCGGCACCTGCCGCTGGGCATTCTGGCCGCTGAGCGCTTCGATGACAGCACTGAGGTGTTGCCGCTGGCACCGGACGAGCGCCTGTTGCTGCTGTCGGATGGTGTGCTCGATACCGCCGACGACCAGGAACGCCTGTTTGGCGTGCAGCGCCTGCGAGCGGTACTGGCCGACAACCGCGACCCTGTGCAGTTGTTCGACGAGCTGATGCTGGCCCTGGAGCGTTTTGGGGGGCAGCCACGCGATGACATCAGCTTGTGCGACATTCGCATGTTCACTGCCGAGGAGCGGGTGTCAGCACCGATGATCTACTCTGACAGCGGCCGTTCCAGCCCGTTGGACTGGTCGCTGGGCTTCGAGGTGCGCGGCGAAAGCCTCAAGCGCTTCAATCCTGTGCCGTACCTGGTGCAGTTATTGCAGGAAATTCATGGCCTGCGCGCACGTACGGGCAACCTGCACAGTGTGCTTAGCGAGTTGTATTCCAATGCGCTGGAGCATGGTGTGCTGGGCCTGGACTCGCAGCTCAAGCGCGATGTGCAAGGCTTTACCGACTATTACCAGGAGCGCGCCCGGCGCCTGGGCTCGCTGACCGAAGGCTTTGTAAGCATCGATTTCAAGGTTGAACCGCATGGCGGCGGTGGGCGTCTGATGATCGAGGTGCGCGACAGCGGTGCCGGCTTTGACGTGCAGCGAGTGCTGGCGCGGCCTTCGCCGGATCAGGGGCTGAGCGGTCGCGGTCTGAATCTGGTGAGGCAGTTGGCCAGTGATGCGCACTGGAGTGAGGGCGGGCGTTGCGCGCATGTGGAGTTCGTATGGTGAGCCGCTGGTTGGCTCGGGCATAATCTGGCTTGATCAAGGAGTGAACAAGTGACTGACATGCATATTGACCACAAGGTACTCAGTGACCTGCGTGAGGTCATGGAAGATGGCTACCTGCAGTTGGTGCAGACTTTTCTCGATGACTCAGAGCGGCGTCTTGGGCAGTTGCATGCGGCCAAAAGCGCCGAGGAGCTTGGCGCGGCGGCTCACAGTTTCAAGGGCAGCAGCAGCAACATGGGCGCTGTGGCCTTGGCCAGCCTGTGTCAACAGCTCGAAGAGCGCGCGCGGCGGCCCCCGTTGTACGGTATTGAAGACTTGATCAGCCGCATCGACATGGAGTTCGTCGTGGTGCAGCACTTTTACCGTGGTGAGCAGCAGCGTATTTCCGCAGGTTGATACGTGAGTTGGCGCGAGTCTTGCCTGTCTCTGTCTCGACGATTTTTTGTTTCTGGCGCGGAGACCGCTCGATGCCTGTCGCACCTAACCCATTGTTGCAAGCCAATGCCCTCGGCAAAACCACGCGTTCGGCCACCGTGCAGGCGGACAAGCCGCTGCAGGCGCAGGGCGACAAGGGCAATGCCTTTGGCCAGATGATGGCCAGGCAGGGCCGCGACAAGGTTGTAGGGCAGGATGACAAGGTCGCTCCGGCCAAGCCCAAGGACAAGCCTGATGCGGCAACGGGCGGCAAGAAAGACCCGGCTGGCAAGGCTGCAGTTGCCGATGACGGCAACAAGTTGCCAGAAGGCGATTCGGCCCAGGCCGATGCGGGTGTGCGCGACGCCAGCCTGGTGGCTGGTCAGGTCACCGATGCCCAGCCTGGCGCGCAACTGATCCAGGCGCAGGCCGAGGCGGTGGCGCCAGTGCTTCAGGCGGCCACGGCGCAAAGCCAGGTTGCTGCGGCATTGCCTGAAGAGCCGTCTGCCGAGGAGGCCTTCGACCCGGATGCTGACCCCCTGGCCAACTTGCCGACCCTGCGCTTGGCGCTGGAGCACAGTGCCCAGGCCAAAGGTGGCACCTCGGCACATGCCCTTGATGCTGCCCAGGCTCAGGGCGAGGAAGGGCGGGCAGCCGTCAATACCTTGGCGAATCTGGTCGAGAATGCCGATGGCGAAAGCGCCGAGTCCGGTGACAAGGCCTTTGGCGCCTTGCTTGAAGACGGCCTTAAGGACACCAAGAGTGCCAGCAGCGACACCCGCGTCGATGATTTTGCCAACCGCCTGGCCAACCTGACCCAGGCGGCCACGGCCAAGACCGCCAACGCCGTGCCGGCCAATGCGAGCCCGTTGCATCAGCCATTGCCGATGAACCAGAACGCTTGGGCCGAGGGCCTGGTCAACCGGGTCATGTACCTGTCCAGCCAGAACCTCAAGTCAGCTGATATCCAGCTGGAGCCGGCAGAACTCGGTCGCCTCGACATTCGCGTCAATGTTGCGGCGGATCAGGCCACCCAGGTTACCTTCATCAGCGGCCACGCCGGCGTACGTGATGCCCTCGACAGCCAGGTGCACCGCTTGCGCGAACTGTTTGCCCAGCAGGGGTTGGCGCAGCCGGATGTCAACGTCGCTGACCAGTCTCGCGAGCAGCAACAGCAGCAGGGGCAGGCGCAGGGCGGCAACCTGTCCGGGGTGGCGGCGCGCCGGGCCGAGCAGGGTGGGTCCGAGGCGGTCGACAGCGCCCGGCCTTTGGAGCGGCAGGTGGTTATCGGCGACAGTGCGGTCGATTACTACGCCTGATAACTGTTGGCCTGTGCTGGCTTCTTCGCGGGCACGCCCGCTTCCACAGGCATTTCGTTGATTTCGAACCCTGTGCGGTACCTGTGGGAGCGGGCGTGCCCGCGAAGAAGCCAGCACCGCAAACCTGCTGGAATCCATCCACTGCAAAATCTGGCATAACACTTGCTCAAGCCAAGCCATCCTCCCTTGAACCCCCGATGGACGACGGATTATTGGCATGGCGAAGAGCGAAGCAGTCAAAGACCCCGCCACTAAAGGCAAACTCAAGCTGATCCTGTTGGCCGTGGTAGGCCTGTTGCTGGCGATCGGCCTTTCGGTGGGCGCTACCTGGTTCATCATGCACAAGAGCGAGCCGGCTCCGGCCACCGAGGCTGCGGCCAGCAACGTCAAGCCAGCGGCGATCTACGAAGCGCTGACCCCGGCTTTCGTGGTCAACTTCAACCAGAACGGCCGTCAGCGCTACATGCAACTGAGCATCACCCTGCAGGCGCGTAACCAGGCCGACCTGGATGCGCTCAAGGTGCACATGCCGGTTATCCGCAACAACCTGGTGATGATGTTCTCCGGGCAAGGGTTCGACGCCCTGGCCAGCAGCCCGGTAGGGCAGGAGATGTTGCGCCAGAAGGCCACTGCGGTGGTCCAGGAAGTGGCGCAGAAGGAAGTCGGCAAGCCGGTCGTTGACCAGTTGCTGTTCACCAATTTCGTATTGCAGTAGGAGTCCGCAATGGCCGTACAGGACCTGCTGTCCCAGGATGAAATTGATGCCCTGTTGCACGGCGTCGACGACGGTCTGGTGCAGACCGAGAGCGCATCCGAGCCTGGCAGCATCAAAAGCTACGACCTGACCAGCCAGGATCGGATCGTACGGGGTCGCATGCCGACCCTGGAAATGATCAACGAACGCTTCGCCCGCTACACCCGTATCAGCATGTTCAACCTGCTACGCCGCTCCGCAGACGTGGCCGTGGGTGGTGTGCAGGTAATGAAGTTCGGTGAATACGTGCACTCGCTGTACGTACCCACCAGCCTCAACCTGGTCAAGATCAAGCCGCTACGCGGCACCTCGCTGTTCATCCTCGACGCCAAGCTGGTGTTCAAGCTGGTGGACAACTTCTTTGGCGGCGATGGCCGCCACGCCAAGATCGAGGGGCGCGAGTTCACCCCGACCGAACTGCGCGTGGTGCGCATGGTGCTGGACCAGTGTTTCGTCGACCTCAAGGAAGCCTGGCAGGCGATCATGCCGGTCACCTTCGAGTACATGAACTCTGAGGTCAACCCGGCCATGGCCAACATTGTCGGCCCCAGCGAGGCGGTGGTGGTGTCCACCTTCCACATCGAACTGGACGGCGGTGGTGGCGATCTGCATGTGACCATGCCGTACTCGATGATTGAGCCGGTGCGGGAAATGCTCGATGCCGGTTTCCAGTCGGATCTGGACGACCAGGACGAGCGCTGGGTCAAGGCCCTGCGCGAGGACGTGCTGGACGTGGCCGTGCCGATGAGCGCCACGGTCGCCCGGCGCCAACTGAAGTTGCGCGACATCTTGCACATGCAGCCGGGTGACGTGATTCCGGTCGAGCTGCCTGAGCACCTGGTGCTGCGCGCTAACGGGGTGCCCGCGTTCAAGGCGCGGCTGGGCTCGCACAAGGGCAACCTGGCCCTGCAGATCATCGACCCGATCGAACGCCGCTGACGGTGTGCCGGTCGCTTACAACGAATTGAATGCCTGTCGAGGAAATCATGGCTAACGAAAACGAGATCACCTCCCCAGAGGACCAGGCACTGGCCGATGAGTGGGCCGCAGCGTTGGAGGAAACCGGTTCAGCCGGCCAGGCCGACATCGATGCGCTGCTGGGCGGGGATACCGGCAGCAGCAGCGGCCCGGGCCGCCTGCCGATGGAAGAATTCGCCAGCTCGCCGAAGCCGAACGAAAATGTCAGCCTCGAAGGCCCGAATCTGGACGTGATCCTGGACATTCCGGTGAACATTTCCATGGAGGTGGGCAGCACCGAGATCAACATCCGCAACCTGCTGCAGCTCAACCAGGGCTCGGTGATCGAGCTCGACCGCCTGGCCGGCGAGCCGCTCGACGTGCTGGTCAACGGCACGCTGATCGCCCATGGCGAAGTGGTCGTGGTCAACGAAAAGTTCGGCATCCGCCTGACCGACGTGATCAGCCCCAGCGAACGTATCAAGAAGCTGCGCTGAGTGAAAGGCACGATGCGCGCCATCGCCGCAGTCGCGGCGCTGTTCGCCAGCCACGCCTGCCTGGCCGCGGCCACGCCAGCGGCCACCCCGGCGGCTCAACCGGGCAGTCTCGGCGGGCAGCTGGCGCAGATGGTGTTGGGCCTGCTGCTGGTGGTGGGCCTGATCTTCTTCCTGGCCTGGCTGCTTCGGCGCCTGCAGAGCACCGCAGTGAAGGGTGGGCAGGTGATCGAGATCGTCGGCAGCCGTGCCATCGGCCCGCGTGACCGCCTGCTGCTGGTGCAGGTAGGCAAGGAGCAGATCCTGATCGGCCATACCCCCGGCAGTATCGAGGCCGTGCACGTACTGGCCGAACCCGTGGAAGTGCCGGCAAGTGTCCGTCAGGCGACGCCGGAGTTTGCCCAGCGGCTGATGGAGCTGATGGGCAAGGACCCTAAGGACAACAAGTGATGAGCGGCGCGCTGCGTACGTTGTTGACTCTGGCGCTGCTGTTGGCTGCGCCGCTGGCTCTGGCCGCCGACCCGCTGTCGATACCGGCCATTACCCTGTCCAACACCCCGGACGGGCAGCAGGAATATTCGGTCAGCCTGCAAATCCTGCTGATCATGACCGCGCTGAGTTTCATTCCGGCGTTCGTCATCCTGATGACCAGCTTTACCCGCATCATCATCGTGTTCTCGATCCTGCGTCAGGCCCTGGGCCTGCAGCAGACACCGTCCAACCAGCTGTTGACCGGCATGGCGCTGTTCCTGACCATGTTCATCATGGCGCCGGTGTTCGATCGGGTGAACCAGGACGCGCTGCAACCGTACCTGAAGGAGCAGATGACTGCCCAGCAGGCGATCGACAAGGCTCAGGGGCCGCTCAAGGACTTCATGCTGGCGCAAACCCGGCAAAGCGACCTTGACCTGTTCATGCGCCTGTCCAAGCGTACCGACATCGCCGGCCCCGACCAGGTGCCGCTGACGATCCTGGTGCCAGCGTTTGTTACTTCCGAGCTGAAGACGGCGTTCCAGATCGGTTTCATGATCTTCATCCCGTTCCTGATCATCGACATGGTCGTGGCCAGTGTGCTGATGGCCATGGGTATGATGATGCTTTCGCCGCTGATCATCTCGCTACCGTTCAAGATCATGCTGTTCGTGCTGGTCGATGGCTGGGCGTTGATCATGGGTACCCTGGCCAGCAGTTTCGGCGGCGTCTGACGCCGTCAAGGAGAGCCGCCGATGACACCTGAAGTCGCTGTCGACCTGTTTCGTGATGCCCTGTGGCTGACCACCCTCATGGTCGCCGTGCTGGTGGTGCCGAGCCTGTTGGTGGGCCTGGTGGTGGCGATGTTCCAGGCTGCCACGCAGATCAACGAACAGACCTTGAGCTTTTTGCCGCGCCTGCTGGTGATGCTGATCACACTGATCGTCGCCGGGCCTTGGCTGGTGCAGAAGTTCATGGAGTACTTCACCACCCTTTACACCAACATCCCGCAGCTCATTGGTTGACGCGGCGATGCTGGAGCTGACCGACACGCAGATTGGCACCTGGGTCGCCACCTTCATCCTGCCGTTGTTCAGGGTGACTGCGGTGCTGATGACCATGCCGATCTTCGGTACCCGCATGTTGCCGGCGCGGATTCGCCTGTACGTCGCGGTGGCGGTGACCGTGGTGATCGTGCCGGCATTGCCGCCACTGCCCGAGTTCGACCCGTTGAGCCTGCGTGGTATGCTGCTGTGTGCCGAGCAGATCATCGTCGGGGTGCTGTTTGGCCTGGCTTTGCAGTTGCTGTTTCAGGCTTTCGTGGTGGCCGGGCAAATCGTCGCGGTACAGATGGGCATGGCGTTCGCCTCGATGGTCGACCCCGCCAATGGTGTCAACGTCACGGTAATCAGCCAGTTCATGACCATGCTGGTGAGTGTGCTGTTCCTGTTGATGAACGGCCACCTGGTGGTGTTCGAGGTGCTGACCGAAAGTTTTACCACCCTGCCGGTGGGGAGTGCGCTGGTGGTCAACCACTTCTGGGAGCTGGCCGGGCGCATGGGCTGGGTGTTCGGTGCCGGCCTGCTGTTGATTCTGCCGGTGATCGCTGCGCTGCTGGTGGTGAACATCGCCTTTGGCGTAATGACCCGCGCTGCGCCGCAGCTGAACATTTTCTCTATCGGCTTCCCGCTGACCTTGGTCATGGGCATGTTCATCTTCTGGGTCGGCCTGGCCGATGTCCTGTCCCACTATCAGGCATTGGCCAGCGAAACGCTGCAATGGCTGCGTGAACTGGCGAGGGCGCGCTGAGCATGGCAGAAAGCGAGAGCGGGCAGGACAAGACAGAAGAACCCACCGAAAAGCGCAAGCGCGACGCCCGCGAGAAGGGCGAGGTCGCCCGCTCCAAGGAGCTGAACACGGTGGCGGTGACCCTGGCGGGCGCCGGTGGCCTGCTGGCGTTCGGTGGCCACGTGGCCGAGACGTTGCTGGCGTTGATGCGCATGAACTTCAGTTTGACCCGCGACATCATCGTCGATGAGCGGGCCATGGGCGCCTTCCTGCTGGCCTCGGGCAAGATGGCCATCTGGGCGGTGCAGCCGGTGCTGATCCTGCTGTTCGTGATTTCCTTCGTGGCGCCCATCGCGCTCAGCGGTTTCCTGTTCTCGGGCAGCTTGCTGCAGCCAAAATTCAGCCGCATGAACCCGCTGTCGGGGATCAAGCGTATGTTCTCGATGAATGCCTTGACTGAACTGCTCAAGGCGCTGGCCAAGTTCTTCGTGATTCTGGTGGTGGCGGTGCTGGTGCTGTCCAGCGACCGCCAGGCTTTGCTGTCGATTGCCAATGAGCCGCTGGAGCAGGCGATCATCCACAGCTTGCAGGTGGTGGGCTGGAGTGCCTTGTGGATGTCAGCCGGGTTGTTGCTGATTGCCGCAGCGGATGTGCCGTTCCAGCTGTACCAGACGCACAAGAAAATGAAGATGACCAAGCAGGAAGTGCGCGACGAGTACAAGGACAGCGAGGGCAAGCCCGAAGTCAAGCAGCGTATTCGCCAGCTGCAGCGCGAGGTGTCGCAGCGGCGCATGATGGCGGCGGTGCCGGATGCCGACGTGATCATCACCAACCCGACGCATTATGCGGTGGCGTTGCAGTACGACCCGGAGAAGGGCGGTGCGGCGCCGTTGCTGCTGGCCAAGGGTAGCGATTTCATGGCGTTGAAGATTCGTGAAATTGGCGTAGAGCACAACATCCAGATCCTCGAATCGCCGGCGCTGGCGCGGGCGATTTATTACTCCACCGAACTCGAGCAGGAGATCCCGGCGGGGCTGTACCTGGCGGTGGCGCAGGTGCTGGCGTATGTGTTCCAGATTCGCCAATACCGCGCCGGCAAGGGCAAGCGGCCGGAGCCGCTGAAAGACGACCTGCCGATCCCGCCGGATTTGCGGCGTGACAGTTGACCTTGTGTCACGGCTTCAGGCCATTTCGCGGGCGGGCCTGTTCCTGCGCGGTGGTGGACACATGTCGGTGGTTGGGCGCAGGCCGTCGTAGGAGCGGGTTCACCCGCGAAAGGGCCGGTCCTGCTGGCCAATTTCCATCCGCCGTTCACCGTTGCCGCCGCTACCGTATTCGCGGGTAAACCCGCTCCTACCACGGTGGTGGGCGCAGGTCGGTGGTTGGGCACAGGCCGTCGTAGGAGCGGGTTCACCCGCGAAAGGGCCGGTCCTGCT
>NZ_JBICKE010000017.1:0-15153 GCF_043103865.1 Pseudomonas sp. yb_5 | reverse complement strand
AAAAAACGCTGCGCTCCCATCATCCGGCCCCTGCGCTGCGCTCCGGGGTCCCCTCACTCCGGCCTTGCTCCCGGCAGGACCGCGCCGAAGGCCCCATCCTGGGGCCTCAGCGCTTGACGGGCATCCATGCCCGTCACCTGCCTCCGCAAGGCCTGCGTTCGGCCTCCTGAAGTCGCGAAGATCAAGATCAAGATCAAGATCAAGAGCGCTGGGTTTGAAAGCCGTGCTTGGACCGCGTCGCGCTATGCGCGACAATAGCGATCATTTTCGGAGCCCCCCATGACCGATTTCACTCCCGACGCCATCCTCGATGCCACCGGCCTGAACTGCCCAGAACCCGTGATGATGCTGCACCAGCACGTACGCAACCTGGCCGCCGGCGGCCTGCTCAAGGTCATCGCCACCGACCCGTCGACCCGCCGCGACATCCCCAAGTTCTGCAACTTCCTCGGCCACGAATTGCTGCAGCAGCAAGAGGACGCCGGCACTTTCCTGTACTGGATCCGCAAGAAAGCCGACTGAATCGCTCTGGAACACGCCCGGCGTTGCGCCTACACTGCGCTCCCCAGACAGGAGAGCGCCATGCTGATAGTTGCCGACGAGAACATCCCGCTGCTCGATGCCTTCTTCCAGGGTTTCGGTGAAATTCGCCGCTACCCCGGCCGAAGCCTCGATGCTGCCAGCGTCAAGGACGCCGATATCCTGCTGGTGCGCTCCGTGACCAAGGTCGACCGTCAGCTGCTCGAAGGCAGCCGTGTACGCTTTGTCGGCACTTGCACCATCGGCACTGATCACCTGGACCTGGATTACTTTGCAGAAGCCGGCATCCGCTGGAGCAGCGCACCTGGCTGCAATGCCCGCGGCGTGGTCGATTACGTGCTGGGCAGCCTGCTGACCCTGGCCGAGCTGGATGGCGTGGCATTGCCTGAGCGCGTGTATGGCGTTGTGGGCGCGGGTGAAGTGGGTGGCCGTCTGGTGCGGGTGCTGCACGGCCTGGGCTGGAAGGTGCTGGTGTGCGACCCGTTGCGTCAGGCCGCCGAGGGCGGCGACTACGTCAGCCTCGAAACCATCCTGCAGCAGTGCGATGTGATCAGCTTGCATACCCCGTTGCAACGCGGCGGCGAGTACCCGACCTGGCACCTGCTGGGGCAGGCGCAGCTGGCACAGTTGCGCCCAGGTGCCTGGCTGGTAAACGCCAGCCGTGGCCCGGTGGTGGACAACGTCGCCCTGCGCGAGCTGCTGCTGGACCGCGAAGACGTGCACGCAGTGCTGGATGTGTGGGAAGGGGAGCCGCAGGTGGACCTGCAGTTGGCCGACCTGTGCACACTGGCTACGCCGCACATTGCCGGCTATAGCCTCGATGGCCGCCAGCGTGGTACGGCGCAGATCTACCAGGCGCTGTGCCGCTTCCTGGCTGTGGACGAGCAGGTGCGACTGGCCGAGCTGCTCCCCAGGCCGCCGCTGGCGCAGATCGAGCTGGATGCCAGCACCGACCTGTCCTGGGCCTTGGCCACCCTGTGTCGCGCCGTGTATGACCCGCGCCGCGATGATGCCGATTTCCGCCGTAGCCTGAGCGAAGACCCGCAGCAGCAGCGAGCGGCGTTCGACCAGTTGCGCAAGCAATACCCGCCACGGCGCGAGATCGAGGGGCTGGCCGTGCGCTTGCACGGAGAGGCGCCGCAGTTGGCGCAGTTGGTCAGTGCCCTGGGTGGGGTGTTGGTCTAAGCAAACCTTGTCGTGACCTTGCAGGTATCTACGGTTACCTGTGGGGGTGGCCAAGCCCACTGGCTGGGCAGATAAAAACCCGGCGCAAGCGCCGGGTTGCAAAAAAATCGCCGATCAACCTTTGCGTACGCGCTCGACACGGCTTTCTTCCAGGGCCTTGCAGGCCTGCTGGATCATCTGCTCGGTGATCGGCACTTCGCGCCCCTTGGCATCGATGATCGAACCGCATACTTGCGGTTGCGGGGAGGTCTGGGGCTTCTGGTTATCATTGCCATGCTGCAAGCTCATGCACTGTCTCCTCTTCAGGTTCAAGCTCAGGGTAGCCCTGCGCCGTGACTGGCCTGTGACAGCTTCTGGGTCACGGCAGCAACAGTCCAGCAGAAACCCTGTGAAAGCTCCATAATCTGGTTAGATCGATGCGTTATAGCAACCTGCATGCAGTCTCCCGACCGGGATGAGTGGTAGGCTGCGGCTTCCCCACCCTTTGTGGTTGAGTTGTCATGCCTGAATCGGTTTCCCCGCGCCAACGCCGTGCCTTGCGCCTGGCTTGGCAGTTCGTTCGCCCTTATCGCCGGCAGGTGCTGCTGGCATTGCTGGCGCTGGTAGTCACCGCTGCCATCACCCTGTCGATGGGCCAAGGCATCCGCCTGCTGGTGGATCAAGGCTTCATGACCCGCTCCGCGCACCAGCTCAATCAGACCATCGGGCTGTTCCTGCTGCTGGTGCTGGCGCTGGCAGTGGGTACCTTCAGCCGTTTCTACCTGGTGTCGTGGATTGGCGAGCGCTGTGTGGCCGATATCCGTCGTGCCGTCTTCGACCACCTGATCGGCCTGCACCCAGGTTTTTTCGAAGACAACCGCAGCTCCGAGATCCAGTCGCGGCTGACAGCGGACACCACCTTGCTGCAATCAGTGATCGGTTCATCGCTGTCGATGTTCTTGCGCAACGCGCTGATGGTCATTGGCGGTGTGGCATTGCTGTTCATCACCAACCCCAAGCTCACCAGCATCGTGGTGGTAACGTTGCCGCTGGTGCTGGCACCGATCCTGTTGTTCGGCCGTCGGGTGCGCAGCCTGTCGCGGCAGAGCCAGGACAGGGTCGCCGATGTGGGCAGCTACGTGGCTGAGACGCTGGGGCAGATCAAGACCGTGCAGGCCTACAACCACCAGGCGCACGACCGAGAACTGTTCGCCGATACGGTCGAAGCAGCGTTTACTGTTGCCCGCAAGCGGATTACCCAGCGTGCCTGGCTGATTACCCTGGTGATCGTGCTGGTGTTGGGGGCGGTGGGGGTGATGCTGTGGGTCGGCGGCATGGATGTGATCGCCGGGCGTATATCCGCAGGTGAGTTGGCTGCATTCGTGTTCTACAGCCTGATCGTCGGCAGCGCTTTCGGTACCCTCAGTGAGGTGATCGGCGAGCTGCAGCGGGCCGCGGGTGCCGCCGAGCGCATTGCCGAACTGTTGGCCGCGCGAAGTGCCATCCTGCCGCCCGTCGTGGCGCAGGTGCTGCCACAGCAGCGGGCGAGTGGGCGTATCGAACTGCAGCAGGTGGTGTTCGCTTACCCTTCACGGCCCACGGTGGCGGCTGTCGACGGCCTGAGCCTGACCATCGAGCCCGGCCAGACCGTCGCCCTGGTAGGCCCTTCCGGGGCAGGCAAGTCGACCCTGTTCGATTTGTTGCTGCGCTTTTACGACCCCCAGCAAGGCCGCATCCTGCTTGATGGCCAGCCAGTTACCGAGCTTGATCCCGACCAACTGCGCCGGCAGTTCGCCTTGGTAGCACAAAACCCCTCGCTGTTCCGTGGCACGGTGGAGGCCAACATTCGGTATGGCCGGCCCGAGGCGACCTTGGCTGAAGTCGAAGCAGCAGCCCGCGGCGCCCATGCCGACGAATTCATCCGGCAACTGCCCCAAGGCTACCAGACACAACTGGGGGAAGGCGGCATAGGCCTTTCCGGCGGGCAGCGTCAGCGCTTGGCGATCGCCCGGGCTTTGCTGGTCGATGCGCCGATCCTGTTGCTGGACGAAGCCACCAGTGCCCTCGATGCACAAAGCGAATACTTGATCCAGCAAGCGCTGCCCAGCCTGATGGCCGGCCGTACCACGCTGGTGATCGCCCATCGCCTGGCCACGGTACAGCATGCCGAGCGCATCGCGGTCATCGACCATGGCCGGCTGGTGGCGGTGGGCACCCACCGTCAGTTGATCGAGGACAGCCCGCTGTATGCGCGGCTGGCAGCGCTGCAGTTCACCACGGGCTAGCGTGTCGTGGCTTTGTAACATTTCTGTAGTAATTGCCTGAGAAGATTTGCCTCAACTGTTGCGTAAGTGCTCGACCTGGCTGCCATTGCGTGATGGCAGCTTTTTTTTGGCCTGCCAGTAATGAGGCTGTACAGCGGCCTCAGCCTACTCCCTCTGGTTCCGAGACCCTCGATGTTGCGTAAATCCCTCAGAGTGCAAATTCTCTCGCTGCTCGGCGGCAGTGTGCTGGCGATGCTGCTGATCGCCTTGGTGTGTTTCCAGTTCCTGTCGTCCAGCGTACGTGGCTACGCCGAGCTGGTCGACGGGCCGCTGCGGGCCTCGCAATTGATTGACGAAGCCAACTTGCAGTTCAAGATTCAGGTGCAGGAATGGAAGAACGTGCTATTGCGCGGGCGCCAACCTGCGGAGATGGACAAGTACTGGCAGCAGTTCCAGGCCCGCGAACAGCAAGTACAACAACTGCTCGGGCAATTGATCGACAATAGCGATGCCAGGCTCAAGGCGTCGCTGCAGGAATTGCGCGACAGTCACCGCCAGTTGGGCCAGGCCTATGCGCAAGGCCGCCAGGCCTTCCTTGCGGCAGGCGGCGACCCGGTAGCGGGCGACCGGGCGGTCAAAGGCGTGGATCGTGCTGCCAGTGAGCAGATGAGCGAACTGGTGGAGCAATTGCGCGCCGATGCCCGTCAGCGTGCAGCCAGCATCAATGCCAGTGCCGAGCGTACGGTATGGTTGGGCCTGCTGGTGATGCTGGCTTCTGCGGTGCTGGTGGGGCTGCTCAGCCTGTGGCTGGTCAACCGTAGCCTGATCGAGCCGATCCGTCAGTTGATCGAGTACGTCGCGCAGCTCAGCCAGGGCTGCTTTGCGGCCCGGGTCGACAGCCGTCGGGAGGATGAGTTGGGGCGCCTGGCGCGGGCGGCCAACACCCTGCGTGACTTCCTTGCCGACACTGTCGGCCGGCTGCAGGACAACGCTCAGGAGCTGGAAGGTGCCAGCGGCCAGTTGCGCAATATTGCCGGTGACATGGCCCGCGGTACTCATGACCAGTTCCAGCGTACCGACCAAGTGGCCACGGCCATGCACGAAATGTCCGCCACTGCCCAAGAGGTCGCTCGCCACGCCGCCGAGGCTGCCCGTGCGGCCGATGACGCCGACCACAGCGCCCAGGCAGGCGAGCAGGTGATGCAGCAGACCATCGATATCATCGGGTTGGTCAACCGTGAGATTGCCGGCACGGCGACGGTAATTCGCGATCTGGAGCATGACAGCACACGTATAGGCAAAGTGCTGGAAGTCATCCGCGGCATTGCTGAACAGACCAACCTGCTGGCGCTTAACGCGGCCATCGAAGCAGCCCGTGCTGGCGAAGCCGGGCGTGGTTTTGCGGTGGTCGCCGATGAGGTGCGTAGCCTGGCCCAACGCACGGCAGCGTCGATTGCAGAGATCCACCAGATCATCGAAGCGGTACAGTCGGGGGCTGTGGAGGCGGTCAAGGCCATCGAAAGTGGCCAGCAGCGTAGCCAGGAAGGGGCTGAGCAGGTCGAGCAGGCCGGGCAGATGCTGCAACGTATCACCCTGGCCGTGGAGGCGATCCGTGACATGAACCGGCAAATCGCTACAGCGGCCGAGGAGCAGACCAGCGTGGCCGAAGATATCTCGCGCAACCTGATCGAAATTACCCGCATTGCCACAGCCAACCAGGAAGCGGTCCAGCATACCGAGCAGGCGGGGCAGCGCCTGCATGGTTTGTCAGGGCAGTTGGGCGAAGTCACCTCCCGCCTGAGCGCCTGACTCGGCTTGCAGTGGTTGGAGGGGACCACGGTGGCTGAAGCTGCGCACTGAGTATTTCTCGCACACAGCAAAAAGCCCGCACATGGCGGGCTTTTTGACAAGGATTTGGTCGGAGAGACAGGATTCGAACCTGCGGCCTTCTCGTCCCGAACGAGACGCGCTACCTGGCTGCGCTACACTCCGATGAACAAAATCCTACTGCATCCCGTTTTTGCTCGCAAGCCCTTGTTGTTTAAAGGGCCATGGCCTGAACGGGGCCTGATCAGAGCTCTTTGACGGTGCGGATCTGGTCCTTGTTCAGGCGTGTGCGCTTGCCGTCGAGTTGCTCGAATTCATAGAAGCCCGAGTCTTCGTCGTAGGACGGTTTGTCGGTTGCCTGGATCTCCCGGCCATCGTTCAGGGTAATGACGGTTGGGGTCGAGCAGCCAGCGAGGGCGCCCAAGCCCAAGGCGAGCAGGAAGGCGGGTAGGGTCCGTTTGATCATCGTGTTTCTCCAAGTGCGATGGTGCTAGATGACATTTATGACGCAGGACGTTAGTGCAAGTTCACTCCAAGTGCAGCATAGCGACTAATTCGTCCCCTTGACCCAGGGCAAGGCTGATGGGGGCAGCGCCGGATAAAGGTACGCTGTGATATAACTGCGCCCATCTCATCCTGTTGTGACGGACACCCATGAAAGCCAAGGCAGATACCCCCTTCGTGGCGCTGAACATCGCCGTGCTCACGGTCAGCGACACCCGTACCTTCGACACCGACACCTCTGGCCAGATGTTCGTCGACCGCCTGAGCGCCGCCGGTCATCGCCTTGCCGAGCGTGTGCTGCTCAAGGATGACCTGTACAAGATCCGAGCCCAGGTCGCCACATGGATTGCCGATGACAGCGTGCAAGTGGTGCTGATCACGGGCGGCACAGGGTTTACCGGTCGCGACAGCACCCCCGAGGCGGTGGCCTGCCTGCTGGACAAGCAAGTGGACGGTTTTGGCGAGCTGTTCCGGCAGATTTCCGTGGCCGACATTGGCACCTCAACCGTGCAGTCGCGTGCCTTGGCCGGGCTGGCCAACGGCACGCTGGTGTGCTGCCTGCCGGGCTCGACCAACGCTGTGCGTACCGGTTGGGATGGCATCCTGGCCGAGCAGCTTGATGCCCGTCATCGCCCGTGCAACTTCGTGGCGCACCTGAAGCAGGCAGCGGCCTGCGACAGCCGTGGCTGAGGTCAGCCAAGCCCGGCCGCTGATGCCGGTGGAGCAGGCGCTGGAGCAATTGCTGGCACTGGCCGAGGCTGCGCCGATCCGCGAGATCGAAAACCTGCCGCTGGCCGAAGCCGAAGGCCGCGTGCTGGCCACCGACCTGGTGGCCTCGCTCGACCTTCCACCCTGGCCGAACAGCGCCATGGACGGTTATGCCTTGCGCCTGGCTGACTGGCAGGGCCAGCCGCTGCCGGTCAGCCAGCGTATTTTCGCCGGCCATGCGCCCCAGCCGCTGCAACCGGGTACCTGTGCGCGGATCTTCACCGGTGCGCCTGTGCCGGAGGGGGCCGACTGCGTCGAGATGCAGGAAAACACCGAAGTACTCGACGATGGCCGGGTGCGCTTTCTCGAAGGGTTGCGGGCCGAGCAGAACATACGCCCTCAAGGCCAGGAAACCCGCAACGGCGAGCAGGTGATGAGCGCCGGCACCCGACTTGGGCCGATCGAACTGGGCTTGGCGGCGACCTTGGGGTATGGCCGCCTGGACGTGGTACGCAAGGTGAAAGTGGCGGTGCTGTCGACCGGCGACGAACTGGTCGAGCCCGGCCTGCCGCTGGGACCCGGGCAAATCTACAACAGCAACCGCAGGCTGCTGGTCAGCTGGTTGCAGCGGCTGGGTTGCGAAGTGGTCGATGCCGGCATCTTGCCGGATGACCTGGCGCGCACTCGCACCTGCCTGTCCGAGCTGGGTGACGTAGACCTGATTCTGTCCACTGGAGGTGTCTCGGTGGGCGAGGCCGACTACCTCGGTGCTGCCCTGCGCGAGGCCGGCGAACTGGCGTTGTGGAAGCTGGCGATCAAACCGGGCAAGCCGCTGACCTTCGGCCACTTCCAGGGCGTGCCGGTGATCGGCTTGCCGGGCAATCCGGCCTCGACCTTGGTCACCTTCGGTCTGCTGACCAGGCCCTACCTGCTGCGTCGTCAGGGTGTAGTTGACGTCACGCCGCTACGTTTCGACGTGCCGGCTGGGTTTGACTGGCCCAAGCCTGGTACGCGCCGCGAATACCTGCGCGCGCGCATCGAGCAGGGTCGGGTGCGCATCTACAAGAACCAGAGCTCGGGTGTGCTGCGTAGCGCAGCCTGGGCCGAGGGGCTGGTGGAAGTGCGTGAAGGCAGCACGCCGAAACAGGGCGACAGCGTGCCATTCATCCCCTTCAGCGAGCTACTTGGCTGAGCGGCCCAGCCAGGCACTGGCCAGCGGCGCGGCTTCGGCCGGTGCCGCCTGGGTCAGGCGTATGTGCACATTCTCCAGTTGTTGGGCGGCCACGCTCCAGTCGTGGCGCTGGCGGGCAAACTGGCGCCCGGCAGCGCTCAATTGGCTCATGCGCCAAGGCTGGTTGAGCAGTTGGGTGATCAGCAGCGCCAGCAGATCACCGTCGTCACTGCCCAAGTAGTGCTCGCCGTTATTCACGCTCAGGCCTGAAACGCCCTTGTCGGTGGTTATCACGGGTAAGCCGGCGGCCATCGCTTCGAGGATTTTCACCTTCGAGCCACCGGCATAGCGCAGGGGGGCGAAGAACAGCGCTGAACATCGTTGCAGTTCACGCAGGTCGGGTCGGTAGCCGAACCATTCGATGCGTGGGTCGTTCCAGTGAAGTTTCCAGTTGGCCGGCATGGCGTGCCCGGCAATAGCCAGACGCACCGCCGGGTTGCTCATCCACACCTTCGGCATGATGTCGTCCAGTGCCCACTCGATGGCCTCCAGATTGGCGCCATATTCGAAATTGCCGACGAACAACAGACGCTGGCTGTGCACCGCAGGTTGCACTTGCTGGTAGTAGTCACAATCCACGCCGTTGACCACCACATTCACCGGACGCCCGCTGATCTGCGCGATCAGCTCGGCATCGTGGGCGCAGACGGCCACCAGTTCGGTGGGTTGGCGCAGCACACGGTGTTCCCAGCGCCGGTAGCGCCAGCGGTCGAAGGCGTTGAGCGGGCGCAGCCACAGCGGCAGGCGGTCGTGGCAGGCACCGCCCATTACCGACTCCAGGTTGTGCTCGCTAAGCATGTAGGGCAGCCCGCGAGCCTGCAGGGCTTTTTCGAACGGCTGGAAGCTGTAACTGTGCTCGATCTGGATCACGTCCCAGGGTTCGTCCAGTAATTGCTCGAACCGGTGCCGCAGGCGAGGCGCCAGGCCATTGATGATTGCCCGCATGGGGTAGTCGATGATGGGTGAAGCGAGCAGGTTGAGTGGACTGTGCAGTGGTCTGCGGGGTAGCACGACAAGGCGTTCGAGGAGTGGCTCCAGGGCCTCACGTGCTGCATCGCTGAGAGGGATTTTCGACTGCACCAGCAGGGTGATCCGGTGGCCGCGCTGCGCCAGTGCGCGCAGCAGATGGTATTGCCGGGTTTTGTGGCCGCTGGTGGTCGGCCAAGGCAGGTAGGGCAGTGTCCAGAGAATGCGCATGACCCGAAGTCCTCGCGAAAGGCTGCAGATAGCAAAACGCGCCCGTTGGCAGCAGTGGGGGAGCCACTGCCGGGCGCGTCCATGGCAATAGGGGTATCTGCTGAGCATAGCCGGGATTGCCACATGTGGAAAAAATGACCGGCAACGCGATCAGTTGCAGAAGCGCCGCTTGGCCAATGTTTTTTCCAGGGCATGCAACGATCCGGGCGGGCCAGTGGTCGAGATTTGGGTTGGTCCATTTTACGGAGATGCGCACATGCAAGGGCGCAAGGCAATGCTGGTGCTGCACGGCAAGCAGGCGATGAACGAAGAGGTGCGCAGCGCCGTGCGCGACCTGCGCGAGAGTGGCTGGGTACTGGATGTACGGGTGACCTGGGAGGCGGGCGATGCCCAACGGCTGGTTGCCGAGGCACTGGCGGCGGGTTACAGCCATATCATCGCCGGTGGCGGGGACGGCACGTTGCGTGATGTGGCCGAGGCGATGGGATTGGCTGCTACCAAAGCCAGCCTGACCTTGTTGCCATTGGGCACTGCCAACGATTTTGCCAAGGCCGCTGGCATTCCCCTGGAGCCGGCGTCGGCGCTGGCCTTGCTGAATGTCGCGCCACAACCCATAGACCTGGGGCAGGCTGGCGATCAGCTGTTCCTCAACATGGCCACGGGTGGCTTTGGCAGCCAGGTCACTGCCAATACCTCCGAAGACCTCAAGAAAGTGCTGGGCGCTGCCGCTTACCTGTTCACCGGATTGTCCCGCTTCAGTGAGCTTCAGGCGGCTTCGGTGGAGCTACAGGGGCCGGGTTTCCATTGGCAAGGGGATTTGCTGGCGCTGGGTATCGGCAATGGCCGCCAGGCCGGGGGCGGGCAGGTGTTGTGCCCCGAAGCCCTGGTCAACGATGGCTTGCTTGAAGTCGCCATTCTGCCTGCGCCACAGGAGATGGTGGGAGCTCTGCGTGACCTGTTGGGCGGTGACGGCCTGTTCATTCGGGCCAGGCTGCCATGGGTCGAGATCAAGAGTTCGCAAGGGTTGGACATCAACCTCGATGGCGAGCCGTTGCAGGCCGCCAACCTGCGCTTTCAGGCGAGACCGGCGGCGTTGCACCTGCACCTGCCAGCCGGGTCGCCGTTGCTCAGTCATCCAGGCTGATGATTTTTTCGCGTACGGCGAACAGCACCAGGCCGGCCACGTCGTGAATCTGCAGGCGCTTCATGATTTGCGATCGGTGAGTTTCCACGGTTTTGATCGACAGGCCCAGGCCCGCAGCGATTTCCCGAGTGGACTTGCCGCGTACGATCAGGCGCAGGATCTCAAGCTGCCGTGAAGTCAGATTATGCCGTTCGCCAGCGCTTTGCTTGCCCTGCTTGGTGTGCCGCAGCGCCTGGTTGATGACAGTGTGGGCGATGGCCGGGCTGAGGTAGCGCTCTCCATGGCGTACTGCACCCAGGGCCTGCTCCAGCTCAGTGGCGCTGGTATCCTTGAGCAGGTAGCCGTGGGCGCCGCTTTCCAGGGCGCGCATGATCAGGTCCGGGTCGGTGTGCATGGACAGGATCAGCACTTTGCAGGTACTGCCGCTGGCCCGCAGTTGGGTGAGGGCGTCCAGGCCGCTGGTCGAACGCATGGAGATGTCCAGCAAGATGATGTCGGGCGTCAGTGTGCGTACCTGGTCGAGTAGCTGGTTGCCGTCGTCGGCTTCGCCGATCACGTCATAGCCGGGGATATCGCAGACCAGTGCGCGCACTCCGGCGCGGATCAGCGAGTGGTCATCTACCAGCAGTAGTCTACAGGTCATGGTTGGTAATACTCCTGGCGCGTTCCTGGGTGCGCGGGGACCACGGGAACATCGCTTCGATCTGCGTGCCTCGGCCAGGCTGACTGGTGATGTCGAGGCTGCCCTGCAGCGCGATTACCCGCTCCTGCATGCCGGCCAGGCCGCGCTGACCGGCCTCGGCCGGGTGCCGGGCAGGGGCGAAACCACGACCATCGTCGTGGATCGACAGCGCCAGCCCCTCAGGGGTGCGTTGCAGGCGGATGACCAGGTTGTGTGCCTGGGCGTGGCGCAACATGTTGGTCACCGCCTCCTGGGTAATACGGAACACTGCCATGGCCACGGCTTCGTCGATGCCGCCCAGACGCTGGTTGCACGCCAGGCTCCAGTGCACGCCGCTGCTGGCCAGGGTGCGTACCAGGTGCGCGCGCAGGCTGGCTTCCAGACCAAGGCTGGCCAACTGTCGGGGGTTGAGCAGCGCGGAAACATCGCGCACATTACCAAGGGTGTCATCCAGCGTGCTGCGCAGGGCGTCGCAGTGCCCCTGCAACTCGTCGGGCATTCGCCGCTGCAGCCACTGCAGTTGCAGCTTGGCAGCGGTGAGCAGTTGACCGATGTCGTCGTGCAGTTCCCGGCCCAGATGCTGACGCTCGTCTTCTTGCACCTTGAGCATGCGCTCGGCCAGCTCAGCCGGGCGCAGGTGGATCGACCTGGCGCCCAGGCCCAGTTGCACAGCAGCGCCCAGCGTGGCGACCAACTGAAGCACCATCAGGCTGGCCGGGATTGTCTGGTTGGCCAGGTACAGCGCCATGTTGGCAACCAGTGAGGCCACGCACAGCCCGACCGTTGCCCAGCGCAGCACGGCGGCGCGGGAGCAGCAATGCAAAGAAGTCTTCAAGCGTGGAAACATAGGTAGGGAGGCCACTGAAGTATTGCTGATGGAGGCCTTGCACAATGCTGCTCAGAGGCTTTGGCGCAGTACTTTCGTTGTTTTTTTGAACACGTATTCTTGCCACCTTTGTTCCGGTCGCAAGCGTTTGTGGGGGCGCATATTACCACTTTGCATTGCATCGGTCGCGGCCGGGTAACGCGTTGAAACGCCTACTGGTCGGGCGCTTTCGGGTAGCAAAGTGCCACCCTTTAATCGCGCTGTACCCACTTGTGCTGTAACTAGTGCGGCAATGATTCAACGGCATGCACCGAAAGCCTGGTGAACTTTCCAAGTTCGACCATGGTCGGGTTTCAATAAAGTTGCTTAGTTGCACTTTGCGTCAGGTTAATGCGTGCGGTTAGAGGGGTTAGAGCGGGTGCCGGTTGCCGCGTCACTGTGCGGGTGAATGCAGGTGCTGCCTTCTTCATCGCAGGACGCACAGGCTGGCGCAAAGGGGGGTTGTACGACCTTGGCCAATTCACCCAGCAGCACCAGTTGCTCGCCGATGTCCAGGTTCAGCCGCCCTGTACGGCTATCGACCAGCTCCAACTGCCAGGCCAGCAAGGTCAGGCACGCCCCTATCGCGGGCAGGGCTTCACGCTGCAGGCAACCACCGTGACAGGCCGGGGCGAGCAACTGTTGCAGGGCGGTGGTGTAGTGGGCAACTTCACGCAGGCCCAGGCGCGTAGCTTGACGGGCGATAGTGTCGAGGGCGCTGCTCAGGCAACTGCAGGCATCCGGATCATTGTCTATCAGCTCCAGATGCTGCAGGCATTCCTGGGCCTGGGTCAGCAGTACCTGGGCATCCAGCAGGAAGCCCTGCAGGGCGTCATCGAACGATAAGGCAGTGTCCATCATCAAGTCCCCGCGCGTGGGGTAGGCGCAGGGGGCGGGCACGCCGAAACGATAGCTAGCAAAAGCCTGACTCCATTCATGCAATGAGAATGGCGTCACATTAATGGCTAAAGGATATCGCGAACATCAGGTTGCACCCGATTGCCGCTAAGGGTTTCCCTGATCAAGGGCTAGGGTAGGGAACTTTTGCCGTGCCCCTGATTTGCCCCGATGTGTCGGCAGTAAAGCATGATGTTAAAGTGATATCAATTATCCGCGCGGCATTTTCCCGCAAGGGTCAAGGTGTGCGTGAAGCCGCCGATACAGGGTAAATGATTTCACCTTTTTCGACTCAAGCCTGGGGGCTTTCCAATGGCTGGCATTCTCGACACGGTAGACCAACGCACGCAACTGGTGGGTGAGAACCGCCTGGAAATTCTGATGTTTCGCCTGGCCGGTCGCCAGCTGTTCGCGATCAACGTGTTCAAGGTGCAGGAAGTACTGCAACTGCCCAAGCTGACCCTGATGCCCCAGCGGCACGCCTATGTCTGCGGTGTGGTCAACCTGCGCGGGCAGACCCTGCCGGTGATCGACCTGTCCCAGGCGATCGGTATGCGCCCGCTACAGCCGGGGCCGGACAGCACCATCATCGTCACCGAATACAACCGCTCGGTGCAGGCCTTCCTGGTGGGCGGTGTCGACCGCATCGTCAACATGAACTGGGAGTCGATCATGCCGCCGCCTTCCAGTGCCGGTCGCCAGCACTACCTGACTGCCATCACCAAGGTCGATGAGAAGCTGGTGGAAGTGATCGACGTGGAAAAGGTGCTGGCCGAAATCGTGCCCTACAACGCCCGGGTCTCTGGCGACAAGCTCGCCGACCCAGTGCTGGCCCGGGCCCGCGGCCGCGAGGTGCTGCTGGTGGACGACTCCAGTGTGGCCCTGGCGCAATTGCGCGACACCCTGTCCCAACTGGGCATGAAGCTGCATGTGGCCAGTGATGGCCTGAAAGCGCTGCGCATGCTCAAGGGCTGGGCCGATGCCGGCGAGGACGTGTGCGAGAAGCTGCTGATGGTGTTTACCGATGCAGAAATGCCGGAAATGGACGGCTATCGGCTGACCACCGAGATCCGCAGCGATGCCCGCCTGCGCCAGCTCTATGTGGTACTGCACACGTCGCTGTCAGGCAGTTTCAACGAATCCATGGTGAAGAAGGTGGGTTGTGACAACTTCCTTTCCAAGTTCCAGCCTGATCGCCTTGTCGATGTGGTCAAGCAGCGCCTGTTGCTGGATACCACCGCTGCGTGAACGTTGTGCCTGCCAGGTATAAGCTTGGCTTTTGGCATGACGCGAGGCAGCAGGGATGTTTCTCAGTGAGTTGTATCGATACCCGGTGAAGTCGGGGCAGGCGCAAAGCCTGAAGGCATCACCGGTGGGGTTGCTGGGGTTGCAAGGCGACCGGCGCTGGATGGTGGTCGAGGAAGAAAACGGACGCTTTCTGACCCAGCGTGCCTGGCCACAACTTGGCCAGATCGACGCGAGCGATGACGACAGCGGCCAGTTGCTGCTGCAAGCCCCTGGACAGGCGCCGTTGCGGGTGTCTGTACCGCCAGCCGATGACGCCCTGCGCGGCGTGACGATCTGGCGCGATACCCTGCGTGTGCCGGACGCTGGCGATGCGGCGGCGGCCTGGTTGAGCGAGTTGCTGGGCAAGGCCGTACGCCTGGTGCATTGCCCGGAGCAGCGTGCGCGTTACCTGCCCAATGGTTACGGATTCAACAGTGACCGTGCGGCGTTTCCAGATGGCTTCCCCTTGCTGCTGATTGGGCAGGGCTCGCTGGATGAGCTTAATCGGCGTATTGGCCGGCCCATGTCGATGCTGCGCTTTCGGCCCAACCTGGTGGTGCACGGCGCGGAGCCGTTTGCCGAGGATGGCTGGAAGCGGATTCGCATCGGCAGCGTGGCGTTTCGCGTGCTCAAGCCCAGTGTGCGGTGCATCTTCACGACCATCGATCCGGCTACCGGGGCGCGCGCCGCCGACCGCGAGCCGATGGCGACGCTCAAGACCTTTCGCGAGAAGGAGGGGGATGTGCTGTTCGGGCAGAACCTGGCGGTGGATGGCAGTGGGTGGCTGGAGGTGGGGATGGAAGTAGAAATCCTGGAATAGGTGTGTTGCCTGAGCCGCCCTCT
>NZ_JBICKE010000016.1:0-35842 GCF_043103865.1 Pseudomonas sp. yb_5 | reverse complement strand
ATGCGATCCCTCGTAGGAGCGGGTTTACCCGCGAAGAGGCCGGCACAGACACCAACAATTTTCAGTGCTGCTCGCCCGCCCGCTTCAACAGCTTCTTGCACCGATCCGACAAATGCACCACGCGCAAATGCTTGCCCGCCTTGGCATAGCGCTCGCGCAGGGTTTTCAGCGCCGCAACCGCCGAATAATCGACAAAGCTCAAATGCTGGCAATCCAGCGTGACCTGGGCCGGGTCCCCGGCCGTGTCGAACTGGTTGAGGAACGAGGTGGTCGAGGCGAAGAACAGCGTGCCATGTAACTGATAACGCTTGCCGCCCCCCGCGTCCTCATGGGTGTCGGCATACAGCTCGCGCGCATGCTGCCAGGCAAAGTTGAGCGCCGCGATGATGATACCGAACAGCACCGCCATGGCCAGGTCAGTGAACACCGTGACCACGGTCACCGCAATGATCGCCAGCACATCATTTACCGGCACCTTGTGCAACACCCGCAACGACGCCCAGGCAAAGGTCTGCTGGGCCACCACGAACATCACCCCGACCAGCGCTGCCAGTGGAATACGCTCGATCAGCGGCGACAGGAACAGCACGAACAGCAGAATCATCACACCGGCCACTACGCCCGACAACCGGCCTCGGCCATTGGAGCTGAGGTTGATCACCGTCTGCCCGATCATCGCGCAGCCGCCCATGCCGCCGCAAAGGCCCGACACCATGTTCGCAGCGCCCAGTGCCACACACTCGCGGTCCGGGAAGCCACGGCTCTCGGTGATTTCATCGGTCAGGTTGAGGGTGAGCAGTGTTTCCAGCAGGCCGACCATAGCCATCAGCACCGCATAAGGGGCGATGATCTTCAGGGTTTCCAGATTCCAGGGCACATCCGGCAGGGCCAGCCCAGGCAGGCCACCAGCGATGTGCGCCATGTCACCCAGGGTGCGGGTAGGCAGCCCGAGCAAGTACACCAGCAGGCCGACACCGAGGATCGCCACCAGAGCCGGCGGCACCGCGCGGGTCAGTTTCGGCAGCACATAAACCACCGCCATGGTCAGCGCCACCAGGCCGACCATCAGGTACAGCGGCGTGCCAGTGAGCCAGTGTTCGCCGTCCTTGAAATGCTCCAGCTGAGCCATGGCGATGACGATGGCCAGACCGTTCACGAAGCCGAGCATGACCGGGTATGGCACCAGGCGCACCAGCTTGCCCAAGCGCAGCACGCCGAACAGGATCATGACCACGCCACCCAGCAGCACCGTCGCCAGCAGATACTGCGCGCCGTGCTGCACCACCAGCGCGACGATCACCACCGCCATCGAGCCGGCAGCGCCGGAGATCATCCCCGGCCGCCCGCCGAACAGCGCCGTCAGGGTACAAATGATGAACGCGCCATACAGGCCCATCAGCGGGTTGAGGTGGGCCACCAGGGCAAAGGCGATGCACTCGGGGACCAAGGCGAACGAGGTGGTGAGGCCGGCGAGCAGGTCGGCGCGTAGTCGGGCGGGCTTCATGGGCTTCCTGTGGTTCAGTCCGGAGGACGATTTAAAAACGAGGGGCGGGATGTTACGGAATTTGTCGAAAAGCGGCCACCGCTCAACGCACACGTTCCAGGCTCTGCACGGCCAGGTCCAGCGCACGCTGCATGTCCAGGCGCGCCGAACGGCCCAGATCCGGGTCGTTCAGGCGACCGGATCGGCGCCGTCAGGTCTTCGGCATCCATCGCTTCGAAATCCTGTTCGACGCCCAGGGTCAAGGCACTGCGCCGCAACAGCATGCGCACCTGTTCCGGGGTAAGTGCCGGGTTGATCGACAGCATCGTCGCCACAGTGGCAGTCACCAAGGGTGTTGCGTACGACGTGCCGCAATGCGCAGCCTCGGCTGACACTGGGCGTATGCAGGCAGCAGCACTGACATCCACGCGCATGTCGATGTTGGAACTGTGGCGCTTGCGTAGCCGCTCATCGCCAGCCCGGAGCGCACCAGCGAATCGACCTCATCACCCTTCACATTGCGTGCCCCGACCCGGTGAATGCCCCAGCTCCAGTTCAACACCCGCTCACCGCAACGCTGCAGCTGCTTGATGCGCAGCGTGTCCGCTGCAGCCTGTGCACCAAGACTGCAAAGCCATAACAGCAAGATCAGGACACCGTTCATGCAATCACCCCACGCGCTCCCTGTGAGTGCGACTTACGGGGCATCTCAAAGGTTCACCTGTGGCTGGCAACTGCCTGGTCGCGGGCGAGCCATTCGGCCATGGAAGTATCTTCCAACGCGTACTCGCCACGATTGGCTTTCCATACCAGCTCCTTGTCGCGCAGGGCATCAAGGGCCTTCTGTACGTTTGCCGTGTTGACGTTGGCTACCGCCTGGGCCTGCTCCAGCTTGCGGCTGACCTCTACCAGGGTTTGCTCGGTAAACGGGGAAAACGGCTGCCGGCCCAGCGTGCGCTCGGCCATGACCTCTAGCACTGCCTGCTGCAACGGCGTAAGTTCGTTCCAAGCGCTTTCGTAGTCACTCCACACCCCGGCTTGATGATTCAGCGCCCCATTGCGCAGCAGTTCACCCAGGTTGCCCGCCTCACCCAGGCCGACGCTAACTTCGGCCAACAGTTTGTTGAGCATTTCCGGGCGCCGGCCGACCAGTTCGAACGCGTATGCCAGGTCCTCTACCTTGAACTGGTTACTGTCGGCCAGGCGACGGTTCCACAGGGCGGTGATGAATTCGACATATTCACGCCCCAGCAACGGAAAGGGCGTGATGCTGGCACCAAAGAATGGCTGCTTGCTCTTGAGTACCAGGTTGGCCAGCTTGTCGCGACTAGAGCCCGTGAACACCAGGCGCAAGCCGTCCGGACGGTCCCCACGGTTAAGGTGGTCACGCGCGGCTTTCAGCGCGAACATCGCATTGAGGCCATCTTCACTGTTAAGGGCGTGCTGAGCCTCGTCGATGATCAGCACTACCAGCTGCCCTGACACTTGATGCAACACGGCAAGCGCCTGGGCCAAGGTAGTACCCGCCGGCAGTTGCGGGCGGGTGAAATCCCAGCTCAGGGTGCGCAGCAGGTTGACCTTGTCGATACCGGCCTTTTTCGCAGTCCTGGCCAGCGCACCTTCGAATCTGGCCAGCGCAGTACCGATGGCGCCACTGATGAGCTGCGCAGGGGCGGCGTCGCGATCCGACCACAGGTCGACGTAAACCGGTAGCCAACCGCGCTGTACGCATTCCGGTATGAAGTCGTTGTTGAGGAAGGTGCTCTTGCCCGTACGCCGGGGCGCGGCCAGGAACATGCCCGAGCTGTAATCGACCAACGACTCGCCGGCCAAGTCTTGGGCCAGTGCGTTGGCCAACTGATTACGGCGTAGGAGCGGGCGAACGGGAGACATGCAATTAACCTCAATTATCTTGCCTACTATAATTTATAGCCTACAAGATAAATCAGGATAATACGACCGTCTGCAACCGCGCCGGCGTGATCCGGATCCGGCAAAAAGTCAGCAAATTTGCCATCATGTTGGTTCCACCTGCGGAGATCATGGACATGCCGCTACGCCCCCTTTTCGCCTCCCTGTTGCTGGTTGCCAGCCTCACCACCCATGCCGCCACCGAGGTGGTGCCACTTCAGCATCGCAGCAGCGCCGAACTGCTGCCCGCCCTGCAGGCCTTCATCGGCAAGGACGGCACGATCAGCGCCTTCGAGAACAAACTGATCGTCAACGCCAGCCCCGAGCGCATCGACGACCTGCGCGCCCTGTTGCAACAACTGGATACCGCGCCCAAGCGCCTGCTGATCAGCGTCGACAACAACGATAGCAATTTCCAGGACAACCGCGGCAACGCACGCGTCATTCACTACGGCACCCGCAACCGCGATGGCGGGATGCAGCAGGTACAAGCCAGCGAAGGGCAACCGGCACTGATCCAGGTGGGCCAGAGCATCCCCATTACCAGCACCAGCACAGACGGCTATGGGCGCATTCAGAGCAACACCGAATACCGCAACGTGACCCAAGGCTTCTACGTAATCCCGAGCCTGAGCGGCGAAACGGTTCGTCTGCAAATAAGCAGCAATAATGACCGCATCAGCCATGAACGTGCAGATGTAGTGAAAGTACAAAGTACCGACACGACAGTCACTGGCAAGCTCGGCGAGTGGATCACCCTGGCGGGGTTCAACCAGCAGAGCCAAGCCGACCGCAGCGCGTCAAGCCATACGTACAGCACCCAACGGGGTGAAAACATGACATTGCGTGTCAAAGTCGACCTTGTCGACTGATCCCAGGCAATTCAAGGCTTCGACCAAAGGCCTTGAAACTGACTGCCAAGTCGCATTAGACCAAAGATGTAGTAAGGACAAAAAAGCACTACAAAACATTTGACAGGGTCTTTTTCCCAAGGGCATGATGGCCTCGCTCCCGCTAATCAGGGGCCCTGGCAAGGGCCTTCGGGGCGCGCTCCTTCCACCCCAGGAGGCGCCTCGTGTCTATACGGCCCACAAGGCGGTTCGACGGGATTGCGACTGCAACGAAGAAGTTGTCCCGAGGGACGGAAGCGCATCACCGCAGTACTGGCAATCGCGTAGCACCGCAGCAAGGCAACCACGAGCCGACCTGCCGGAGCGCACCTTCGCCTGGCCTGCCCAACCTTCCCCTTCGAGCCTTCTCGTTCGCCGCCGCACCCCTGCGAACAGGACAGCCGCCAGGCACCTGATCTGCCCAGAGCATCAGCACAATTAACCCAAGATCGATGCGACGAGGTTTATTTCCATGGCACTGACACGCGAACAGCAAATTGCAGCCCTCGAGAAAGACTGGGCCGAGAACCCGCGCTGGAAAGGCGTGACCCGTACCTACACCGCCGCCGATGTCGTTCGCCTGCGTGGCTCCGTGCAACCTGAGCACACCTTTGCCCGTCAGGGTGCAGAAAAACTGTGGAAGCTGGTCACCGAAGGTGCCCACCCGTCCTTCCGCCCCGACAAAGATTTCGTCAACTGCATGGGCGCCCTGACTGGCGGCCAGGCTGTACAACAGGTCAAGGCCGGCATCCAGGCCATCTACCTGTCCGGCTGGCAGGTTGCCGCCGACAACAACTCGGCCGAGTCGATGTACCCTGACCAGTCGCTGTACCCGGTCGACTCGGTACCGACCGTGGTCAAACGCATCAACAACGCGTTCCGCCGCGCCGACCAGATCCAGTGGAAAGCCGGCAAGAACCCGGGCGACGAAGGTTACATCGACTACTTCGCGCCAATCGTGGCCGACGCCGAAGCCGGTTTCGGCGGCGTACTGAACGCCTACGAGCTGATGAAGAACATGATCGAAGCAGGCGCCGCCGGCGTGCACTTCGAAGACCAACTGGCCTCGGTAAAAAAATGCGGCCACATGGGTGGCAAGGTACTGGTACCCACCCAGGAAGCCGTACAGAAGCTGGTGGCTGCTCGCCTGGCCGCTGACGTATCGGGCGTACCGACCATCATCCTGGCCCGTACCGACGCCAACGCCGCCGACCTGCTGACCAGCGACTGCGACCCGTACGACCAGCCGTTCGTGATTGGCGAGCGCACCCGTGAAGGCTTCTACAAGGTCCGCGCCGGCCTCGACCAGGCCATTGCCCGCGGCCTGGCCTACGCCCCGTACGCCGACCTGATCTGGTGTGAAACTGCCAAGCCGGACCTGGACGAAGCCCGCCGCTTCGCCGAGGCGATCAAGAAGGAGTACCCGGACCAGATCCTGTCCTACAACTGCTCGCCTTCCTTCAACTGGAAGAAAAACCTGGACGACGCCACCATCGCCAAGTTCCAGCGCGAACTGTCGGCCATGGGTTACAAGCATCAGTTCATCACCCTGGCCGGCATCCACAACATGTGGCACGGCATGTTCAACCTGGCGCACGACTACGCCCGCAACGACATGACCGCCTACGTGAAGCTGCAGGAGCAGGAATTCGCTGACGCCAACAAGGGCTACACCTTCGTGGCGCACCAGCAGGAAGTGGGCACTGGCTACTTCGACGACATGACCACTGTGATCCAGGGTGGCGCTTCGTCGGTGACTGCACTGACCGGTTCGACCGAAGAAGAGCAGTTCCACTGATAGTGGGTTGCCTTTGAACAAAGGCCCGGGGCTTGAGAAAGCTCCGGGCTTTTGTTTTGCCACAATGCTTGTCGATACAAGCCATAGCGAAATCCATGATCAGGGCCATGCTTTCTCCGCAAAGACCACGGAAAACAGCCAGGGCTAATGGGCTCTTCTCATGCAGAGCCTAGTATTATTGCCAGTTTTTCAGTCCCACACCTTCTGAGAGGCTAGCGACTCCCCCAAACAGGAGTCGCATCATGCCAACCATCCTCAACGCTGGCGAGCTGGACCCAGCGTATGCGTCGCAAGGCCGTTTTTCGCACCCAAAGTACGACCATCTCGGCCCGATTGCGATAATCGAATCAACTCAAAAAACACTTATTTCCTCGGCGCCCCGAAACGCGACAGCCCTCAAGCTGCTATGCCTTGAGCCTGACGGTACGCTTGACCCCGAATTCGGTTCGCAAGGTGTCACAACGATCGAATATGAAGGTGCCCTGCGGGTCTTTCTGTCTGAGATCATTACGGATGAAGCTGGGCAAATATTTGTGGTCGGCGACTACAACTACGCCCCGAATTCATATCACCCCATCGTCGTTCGCTTGCACGCCAATGGAAAGCCCGACACCAGTTTTGGCGAGGACGGGAAGCCCTATCGGATTTATCCTTCGGTCAGCTCCACAACCAATGCCTGGCCGACCGATTTGGCATCGCCCACCAAGGACAGCAGTTCGTCTTCCCACGACAACGACGGCGCGGGCATACGGAACGGAGTGCTCTACTTCCGCTCGCGCGACCACATTGTTGCAATCACGCTGAAAGGGGACCTGGCTACCGACTTCAATGGCACAGGCTACTGGCGCGCTGCGCACGGCAACGACCCAGTACTGCTGGGGGCACTGGCACTGAATGAACATGGTATTTATGCGGCGTACGCGCCCTTACCTACTGAAGACTTCAAGAACCACGTCATCGTGACCCGCCTCGATGAGCACGCCAAGATCGACAGGACATTTGCCGACGGCGGTTATCTGCACCTGCATACGCCAGGCCACACGCTGCTTCCTGTGCTGCTCAAGCAGTCAACCTCCAATCATCACTTCGTGCTGGCGTGCCGCACCGACATCAACACTTACGATGAGGGTACCGCGCTCATGTCGTTTAACAGCGACGGCACGCTGAACAACGGTTTCAATGAAGGGAGACCCGTCATTGTCGAAAAGACCCCATCGGTAATGGCCTCCGCGTTAGATCTGTCCTTTGACGCAAGATCCGGCAACGCCGAGAAAATTTACCTGACCGTGCTTTATGAAAATGCAAAGCCAGAGGGCCATTTTGTCACTCTGCGCTTCAACAGCGACGGCAAACCTGATCATGATTATGGCGCCAGTGGCTGGGCCTTCGTCGGAGAGCGCGGGATGGCCTCATGGATCCGCTGCCAACGCAATGGTCAACCGCTTGTCGCCTGCAATCTCAAGCTTCCGACAGATACCAAAAACGGCCTCTACGTGGTACGCCTCGGCGCCTGAAACAAAAGCGGGGCCGATCGGCGACAAGGAAGAACAGTTCCACTGCTAGTGGGTTGCTGTAGAACAAAGGCCTGGTGCTTGTGAAAGCACTGGGCCTTTGTTTTTTTGGGGGGCTACCCATTGCCCAATCCCCTGAAATTTCTCGGCTACCTTGCCCGGCCCTTGTCTCACACTAATCAGCTTGACGCTTCAGGTGTTCTGCATCCGAATGCGTCTGGGCGACATGGTGCCTGTCACAAGGTTTGCGGTGCCGCGCGAGCGGCGCTCTCCCGCAGGCGCCGCATACCTGTCGCCAAACCAATGCCCCCCTACAATCCAAAGGCATGACCAGCAAAACCCAGGATCAGGTCTATGCTTGAGGCAGCGCAGCAGCAAGGACCTCTGCCAAGCGACCTGATGATTCTCGCCCTGGCTGCCGCCGCTCTCTATATATACGCCCCGGCCATCAACACCACGCTCTGGCGCGCCTTGGCCTGCAACGGTTTGGCGGTGCTCGGTGCCGGCCTGCTCGTGAGCTCGGACAGCCTGATCGGCATCGAACGCATCGCCAGCCCGTTCGCCGCCGCACTGCACCTGATCATCCTCGCTTGCTGGCTAGACCAATGGGCCATCGCTTCATCAGTCGGTCATCGCTCCACCGATAAAGTATTGACCCAGAGCGGTGCGCGCAGTATCGAGAGCTGCTAGAACAAGCGTTTTTTGCATTTGCAAGTAGGGGGAGTCGCCAGATGAACTTTACAAGGCACAGAACAGGCAAATTCAAAGGTAGCAAGCCAAATGATATTAATTATCATTACGAAACTTGCAATTCGTTACCGTCCGCAAGAAACATAATTGACAAAACCGCGCGTAATGCCCGAATTTCAAGGCTCTCAGCCAGTTACGAAGGTTTTTTGTACTTAATCCTACGAATAAATTTGCGACAGAAATTTTACTTGCACCAGGTTTACCCATAAAATCAGCGGGATTGATTCGGCTGCGACATTTGGTCACTGCATGTGCGACGCCAAGTCGCCGCTCTACACTTATTTCAGACTGCAGAGCTGGGTCTCTGTATAAGGATCTCTAGCATGTCCGATTCGGCAGGACTCATCGCCCACAACTGGGGCTTTGCCATCTTCCTCCTGGGTGTCGTCGGCCTGTGCGCCTTCATGCTCGGCCTGTCCAGCCTGCTCGGTAGCAAGGCCTGGGGCCGCGCCAAGAACGAACCCTTCGAATCCGGCATGCTGCCCGTCGGCAGCGCTCGCCTGCGCCTGTCCGCCAAATTCTATCTGGTCGCGATGCTGTTCGTGATCTTCGATATCGAAGCCCTCTTTCTCTTTGCATGGTCTGTGTCCGTCCGCGAAAGCGGCTGGACCGGATTCGTCGAAGCACTCGTTTTCATAGCAATTCTGTTGGCAGGTCTTGTCTACCTATGGCGCGTCGGGGCACTTGATTGGGCTCCCGAAGGTCGCCGCAAGCGGCAAGCGAAGCTGAAACAATGAGGCTTTGGCATGCAATACAATCTCACCAGAATCGATCCGGATGCGCCCAACGAGCAGTACCCGGTCGGTGAACGGGAAACCGTCACCGATCAACTGCTTGAGGACCAGGTCCACAAGAACATCTTCATGGGTAAACTTGAAGATGTGCTGAGTGGTGCGGTCAACTGGGGTCGCAAGAACTCCCTCTGGCCGTACAACTTCGGCCTGTCCTGCTGCTACGTGGAAATGACCACGGCCTTCACGGCACCCCACGACATCGCCCGCTTCGGCGCCGAAGTCATCCGGGCCTCGCCGCGGCAGGCCGACTTCATGGTCATTGCCGGTACCTGTTTCGTGAAAATGGCGCCGATCATCCAGCGCCTGTACGAGCAGATGCTCGAACCGAAATGGGTCATTTCCATGGGTTCGTGCGCCAACTCCGGTGGTATGTACGACATCTACTCGGTCGTTCAGGGGGTCGACAAGTTCCTCCCCGTGGACGTCTATGTGCCTGGCTGCCCGCCACGCCCTGAGGCTTTCCTGCAAGGCTTGATGCTGCTGCAGGAGTCGATCGGCCAAGAACGACGCCCGCTTTCCTGGGTTGTTGGTGATCAAGGTATTTACCGTGCCGAGATGCCAGCCCAGAAAGACCTGCGTCGTGAGCAGCGCATTGCAGTAACCAACCTGCGCAGCCCCGACGAAGTCTGATCCAGCGACCTGCCGCCCGCTCCCGAAGGAGCCGGCGGCCTGGCTTCATTCTTAACGTTGACCCAAAGCGACCGAGACCATGACAGCGGACAACGCTATTTTTATTCCGCCCTACAAGGCTGACGACCAGGATGTGGTCGTCGAACTGAACAACCGTTTTGGCGCCGAAGCATTCGTCGCCCAGGAAACCCGCACCGGTATGCCCGTGTTGTGGGTAAAACGCGCCCAGCTCAAAGAGGTGCTCAGCTTCCTGCGCGGCGTCGCCAAGCCTTACAGCATGCTGTACGACCTGCATGGCGTCGACGAGCGCCTGCGCACCCAGCGCCGTGGCCTGCCAGCCGCCGATTTCAGCGTGTTCTACCACCTGTTGTCGATCGAGCGTAACAGCGACGTGATGATCAAGGTGTCGCTCAGCGAAGGCGACCTGAACCTGCCGACCGTGACGGGCATCTGGCCAAACGCCAACTGGTACGAGCGCGAAGTCTGGGACATGTTCGGCATCGACTTTGCCGGCCACCCGCACCTCAGCCGCATCATGATGCCGCCGACCTGGGAAGGTCACCCGCTGCGCAAGGACTACCCTGCCCGTGCGACCGAGTTCGACCCCTACAGCCTGACCCTGGCCAAGCAGCAGCTTGAAGAGGAGTCGGCACGCTTCAACCCGGAAGCCTGGGGCATGAAGCGTCAGGGTGCCAACGAGGACTACATGTTCCTCAACCTCGGCCCCAACCACCCTTCGGCGCACGGTGCGTTCCGTATCGTCCTGCAGCTGGACGGGGAAGAGATCGTCGACTGCGTACCGGACATCGGCTACCACCACCGTGGCGCCGAGAAAATGGCCGAGCGCCAGTCCTGGCACAGCTTCATCCCCTATACCGACCGTATCGATTACCTCGGCGGGGTGATGAACAACCTGCCGTACGTGCTTGCGGTCGAGAAGCTGGCGGGCATCCAGGTGCCGCAGAAGGTCGACGTGATTCGCATCATGCTGGCCGAGTTCTTCCGCATCACCAGCCACCTGCTGTTCCTGGGCACCTACATCCAGGACGTCGGCGCCATGACACCGGTGTTCTTCACCTTCACCGACCGCCAGCGCGCCTACACCGTGATCGAAGCGATCACCGGTTTCCGCCTGCACCCTGCCTGGTATCGCATCGGTGGCGTCGCTCACGACCTGCCACGCGGCTGGGACAAGCTGGTCAAGGACTTTGTCGAGTGGCTGCCCAAGCGTCTCGACGAATACACCAAGGCCGCCCTGCAAAACAGCATCCTCAAGGGTCGTACCATCGGCGTTGCCGCGTACAACACCAAGGAAGCGCTGGAATGGGGCACCACCGGTGCCGGCCTGCGCGCTACCGGTTGCAACTTCGACCTGCGTAAAGCCCGCCCTTACTCCGGCTACGAGAACTTCGAGTTCGAAGTACCGCTGGCCCACAACGGCGATGCCTACGATCGCTGCATGGTACGTGTCGAGGAGATGCGCCAGAGTATCCGCATCATCGACCAGTGCCTGCGCAACATGCCGGAAGGCCCGTACAAGGCGGATCACCCGCTGACCACGCCGCCGCCGAAAGAGCGCACGCTGCAGCACATCGAGACCCTGATCACGCACTTCCTGCAAGTCTCGTGGGGCCCGGTCATGCCGGCCAACGAGTCGTTCCAGATGATCGAGGCGACCAAGGGCATCAACAGTTACTACCTGACGAGCGATGGCGGCACCATGAGCTACCGCACCCGGATCCGTACCCCGAGCTACCCGCACCTGCAGCAGATCCCTTCGGTGATCAAAGGCAGCATGGTCGCCGACCTCATTGCGTATCTGGGCAGTATCGACTTCGTTATGGCTGACGTGGACCGCTAAGCATGAACAGCACGCTTATCCAGACAGACCGTTTCGCCCTGAGCGAAACCGAGCGCTCGGCCATCGAGCACGAAATGCATCACTACGAGGACCCGCGCGCGGCGTCCATCGAAGCCTTGAAGATCGTCCAGAAGGAGCGTGGCTGGGTGCCGGACGGCGCCATCCACGCCATCGGCGAAGTGCTGGGCATTCCGGCCAGCGACGTCGAGGGTGTCGCCACCTTCTACAGCCAGATCTTCCGCCAACCGGTCGGCCGCCACATCATCCGCGTGTGCGACAGCATGGTCTGCTACATCGGCGGCCATGAGTCGGTGGTCAGCCAGATTCAGAGCGAGCTGGGCATCGGCCTCGGCCAGACCACCGCCGACGGCCGTTTCACCCTGTTGCCTGTGTGCTGCCTGGGCAACTGCGACAAGGCCCCGGCGCTGATGATCGACGACGACACCTTCGGTGACGTGCAGCCGGCTGGCGTTTCCAAACTGCTGGAGGGTTACGTATGACCATTACTTCCTTCGGCCCGGCCAACCGCATCGCGCGCTCGGCCGAAACCCACCCGCTGACCTGGCGCCTGCGTGACGACGGCGAGCCGGTCTGGCTGGCCGAGTACGAATCGAAGAACGGCTACGCCGCAGCCCGCAAGGCGCTGGCACAGATGTCCGCCGACGACATCGTGCAAAGCGTCAAGGACTCCGGCCTCAAGGGCCGTGGCGGTGCAGGCTTTCCCACTGGCGTGAAGTGGGGCCTGATGCCCAAAGACGAATCCATGAACATCCGCTACCTGCTGTGCAACGCGGACGAAATGGAGCCGAACACCTGGAAGGACCGCATGCTGATGGAGCAACAGCCCCATCTGCTGGTCGAGGGCATGCTGATCAGCGCCCGCGCCCTCAAGGCCTACCGCGGCTACATCTTCCTGCGTGGCGAATACACCACCGCAGCGAAGAACCTCAACCGCGCCATCGATGAAGCCAAGGCCGCCGGCCTGCTGGGCAAGAACATTCTGGGCAGCGGTTTCGATTTCGAGCTGTTCGTGCACACCGGTGCCGGCCGCTACATCTGCGGTGAAGAAACCGCGCTGATCAACTCGCTGGAAGGCCGCCGCGCCAACCCGCGCTCCAAGCCGCCCTTCCCTGCCGCCGTTGGCGTGTGGGGCAAGCCGACGTGCGTGAACAACGTCGAAACCCTGTGCAACGTGCCGGCCATCGTCGCCAACGGCAACGACTGGTACAAGTCGCTGGCCCGCGAAGGCAGCGAAGACCATGGCACCAAGCTGATGGGCTTCTCCGGCAAGGTGAAGAACCCAGGCCTGTGGGAACTGCCATTCGGCGTTACCGCGCGCGAATTGTTCGAAGACTACGCCGGCGGCATGCGCGATGGCTTCAAGCTCAAGTGCTGGCAGCCAGGCGGCGCCGGCACCGGCTTCCTGCTGCCCGAGCACCTCGATGCACAAATGTACGCCGGTGGCATCGCCAAGGTCGGCACCCGTATGGGTACTGGCCTGGCCATGGCGGTCGACGACAGCATCAACATGGTGTCGCTGCTGCGCAACATGGAAGAGTTCTTCGCCCGCGAATCGTGTGGCTGGTGCACCCCATGCCGTGACGGCCTGCCGTGGAGCGTGAAGATGCTGCGTGCACTGGAAAGAGGCCAGGGCCGCGCCGAAGACATCGAGACCCTGCTGGGGCTGGTCAACTTCCTTGGCCCAGGCCGCACCTTCTGTGCTCACGCACCAGGTGCCGTCGAGCCGCTGGGCAGTGCCATCAAATACTTCCGCTCGGAGTTCGAGGCCGGTGTGGCGCCAGAAAGCGCTGCAACCCTGCGCCCCGACCTGGCGAAGCCGATCGTGGTCGGCGCATAACAAGATGATTAGGCGGGTGGTCCGTGCCACTCGCCAGCTTGCCGGCAGGCCCGAGCAATCGAGGCGTGTCGCAAGCTCACCGATTTCCATTAGCCACGCCCGCTCACGCGGGCCAACGAAGAACTTTGAACAATGGCCACTATCCACGTAGACGGCAAAGCGCTCGAAGTCAACGGTGCAGACAACCTGTTACAGGCATGTCTGTCGCTCGGCCTCGACATCCCTTATTTCTGCTGGCACCCGGCGCTTGGTAGCGTTGGTGCCTGCCGGCAGTGCGCAGTCAAGCAGTACACCGACGAGAACGACACCCGTGGTCGTATCGTCATGTCCTGCATGACCCCTGCTTCCGACGGCACCTGGATCTCCATCGACGACGAAGAGTCGAAGGCGTTCCGCGCCAGCGTCGTCGAATGGCTGATGACCAACCACCCGCACGACTGCCCGGTGTGCGAGGAAGGCGGTCACTGCCACCTGCAGGACATGACGGTAATGACCGGCCACAACGAGCGCCGTTACCGTTTCACCAAGCGTACCCACCAGAACCAGGACCTCGGCCCGTTCATCGCCCATGAGATGAACCGCTGCATCGCCTGCTACCGCTGCGTGCGCTACTACAAGGACTACGCCGGTGGTACCGACCTGGGCGTATACGGCGCCCACGACAACGTGTACTTCGGCCGCGTCGAAGACGGCGTGCTGGAAAGCGAGTTCTCCGGCAACCTGACCGAGGTCTGCCCGACCGGCGTATTCACCGACAAGACCCACTCCGAGCGCTACAACCGCAAGTGGGACATGCAGTTCGCCCCAAGCATCTGCCACGGCTGCTCCAGCGGTTGCAACATCAGCCCGGGTGAGCGCTACGGCGAACTGCGCCGTATCGAAAACCGCTTCAACGGTTCGGTCAACCAGTACTTCCTGTGCGACCGCGGCCGCTTCGGCTACGGCTACGTCAACCGCAAGGACCGCCCACGCCAGCCACAACTGGCCGACGGCACCAAGCTGGGCCTGGACGCCGCCCTGGACAAGGCCGCCGACCTGCTGCGCGGCCGTACCATCGTCGGTATCGGCTCGCCACGCGCCAGCCTCGAAAGCAACTACGGGTTGCGTGAACTGGTCGGCACCGAACACTTCTACTCGGGCATGGAAGCCGGCGAGCTGGCCCGCGTGCGCCTGGCGCTGAACGTGCTGAACAACAGCCCGCTGCCCGTGCCGACCCTGCGCGACATCGAAGACCACGACGCCGTGTTCGTGCTCGGTGAAGACCTGACCCAAACCGCTGCCCGCGTTGCCCTGGCCGTGCGCCAGGCCACCAAAGGCAAGGCCGAGGCCATGGCCGAAGCCATGAAAGTGCAGCCGTGGCTTGACGCTGCCGTTAAGAACATTGGCCAGCACGCGCTGTACCCGCTGTTCATCGCGTCCCTGGCTGAAACCAAGCTGGACGACGTCGCCGAAGAGTGCGTGCACGCCGCCCCGGCCGACCTGGCCCGCATCGGTTTCGCCGTGGCCCACGCCATCGACCCAAGCGCCCCTGCCGTCGAAGGCCTGGACGCCGAAGCCAAGGCCCTGGCCCAGCGTATCGCCGACGCCCTGGTCGCCGCCAAGCGCCCACTGGTCGTAGCCGGTACTTCGCTGGCCGACCCGGCGCTGATCGAAGCCGCTGCCAACATCGCCAAGGCCCTGAAGCTGCGCGAGAAGAACGGCTCGCTGAGCCTGGTGGTGCCTGAGGCCAACAGCCTCGGCCTGGCCATGCTCGGTGGCGAGTCGGTCGATGCCGCCCTGGACGCGGTCATCAGCGGCAAAGCCGACGCCATCGTCGTGCTGGAAAACGACCTCTACGCCCGCGTACCGGCCGCCAAGGTCGACGCAGCCCTGGCTGCAGCCAAGGTGGTGATCGTTGCCGACCACTCCAAAACCGCCACCGTCGACCGCGCCCACCTGGTGCTGCCGGCCGCCTCGTTCGCCGAAGGCGACGGTACCCTGGTCAGCCAGGAAGGCCGTGCCCAGCGCTTCTTCCAGGTGTTCGACCCGCAGTACCTGGACAGCAGCATCCAGATCCACGAAGGCTGGCGCTGGATGCACGCCCTGCGTGCCACCTTGCTGAACAAGCCGGTTGACTGGACCCAGCTGGACCATGTCACCAGCGCCTGCGCCGAAGCCGCCCCGCAACTGGCCGGCATCGTCAACGCCGCGCCAAGCGCCGCGTTCCGCATCAAGGGCATGAAACTGGCACGAGAGCCGCTGCGTTACTCCGGCCGTACTGCCATGCGCGCCAACATCAGTGTGCACGAGCCGCGCACGCCGCAAGACAAGGACACCGCGTTCGCCTTCTCCATGGAAGGCTACTCGGGTTCGGCCGAACCGCGCCAGCAGGTGCCGTTCGCCTGGTCGCCGGGCTGGAACTCCCCACAAGCCTGGAACAAGTTCCAGGACGAGGTCGGTGGCCACCTGCGTGCCGGTGATCCAGGCGTACGCCTGATCGAGTCGCAAGGCGACCGCCTGAACTGGTTCAACACCATTCCGGGGGCCTTCAACCCGGCCCGTGGCACCTGGACTGCCGTGCCGTTCTTCCACCTGTTCGGCAGCGAAGAAAGCTCCTCGCGCGCCGCTCCGGTTCAAGAGCGCATCCCGGCTGCCTACGTGGCCCTGGCCAAGTCCGAAGCCGACCGCCTGGGCGTCAACGAAGGCGCCCTGCTGAGCCTGAACGTTGCCGGTGTGGCCCTGCGCCTGCCGCTGCGTATCAATGAAGAGCTGGGCGCTGGCCTGGTCGCGTTGCCGAAAGGCCTGGCTGGCATTCCGCCTGCCATCTTCGGTGCATCCGTCGAAGGTCTGCAGGAGGCAGCACAATGAGCTGGTTCACCCCCGAAGTGATCGATGTGATCCTGACCGTGCTGCGGGCCATCGTGGTCCTGCTGGCGGTGGTGGTCTGCGGCGCGCTGCTCAGCTTCGTCGAGCGGCGCCTGCTGGGCTGGTGGCAGGACCGTTACGGTCCGAACCGCGTCGGCCCGTTCGGCATGTTCCAGATCGCTGCCGACATGCTGAAGATGTTCTTCAAGGAAGACTGGAACCCGCCCTTCGTCGACCGCATGATCTTCACCCTGGCACCGGTAGTGGCCATGAGCGCCCTGCTGATCGCCTTTGTGGTCATCCCGATCACCCCGACCTGGGGCGTTGCCGACCTGAACATCGGCCTGCTGTTCTTCTTCGCCATGGCCGGTCTGTCGGTCTACGCGGTGTTGTTCGCCGGCTGGTCGTCGAACAACAAGTACGCCCTGCTGGGCAGCTTGCGTGCTTCGGCACAGACCGTGTCGTACGAAGTGTTCCTGGGCCTGGCGCTGATGGGCGTGGTGGTGCAGGTGGGCTCGTTCAACATGCGCGACATCGTTGAGTACCAGGCGCAGAACCTGTGGTTCATCATTCCGCAGTTCTTCGGCTTCTGCACCTTCTTCATCGCTGGCGTCGCCGTGACTCACCGTCACCCGTTCGACCAGCCGGAAGCAGAACAGGAACTGGCCGACGGCTACCACATCGAGTATGCCGGCATGAAGTGGGGCATGTTCTTCGTCGGTGAGTACATCGGCATCATCCTCATCTCGGCGCTGCTGGTAACCCTGTTCTTCGGCGGCTGGCACGGTCCGTTCGGCATCCTGCCGCAACTGTCGTTCCTGTGGTTCGCACTGAAGACCGCGTTCTTCATCATGCTGTTCATCCTGCTGCGCGCCTCGATCCCGCGCCCACGCTATGACCAGGTGATGGACTTCAGCTGGAAGTTCTGCCTGCCGCTGACCCTGATCAATTTGCTGGTGACCGCTGCGATCGTGCTCTACAACACGCCAGCCGTCGCGGCCCAGTGAGGATTTGACCCATGTTCAAGTATATCGGCGACATCGTTAAGGGCACCGGCACCCAGCTGCGCAGCCTGGCAATGGTGTTCTCCCACGGGTTCCGCAAGCGCGACACCCTGCAGTACCCCGAAGAACCCGTGTACCTGCCGCCGCGCTACCGCGGCCGCATCGTCCTCACCCGCGACCCCGATGGCGAGGAGCGCTGCGTAGCGTGCAACCTCTGCGCGGTGGCCTGCCCGGTTGGCTGCATTTCGCTGCAGAAGGCCGAGACAGAGGACGGCCGCTGGTACCCGGAATTCTTCCGCATCAACTTCTCGCGTTGCATTTTCTGCGGCCTGTGTGAAGAAGCGTGCCCGACCACCGCGATCCAGCTGACTCCGGATTTCGAAATGGCCGAGTTCAAGCGTCAGGATCTGGTGTACGAGAAAGAAGATCTGCTGATCTCCGGCCCCGGCAAGAACCCTGACTACAACTTCTACCGTGTTGCGGGTATGGCAATCGCTGGCAAGCCGAAGGGCTCTGCACAGAACGAAGCCGAGCCGATCAACGTGAAGAGCTTGCTCCCATAAGGACAGAAAGATGGAATTCGCTTTCTACTTCGCATCCGGGATCGCCGTGGTCTCCACCCTTCGGGTGGTAACTGGCACCAACCCCGTGCACGCCTTGCTTTACCTGATCATTTCGCTGATTTCCGTGGCCATGATCTTCTTCGCCCTGGGTGCGCCGTTTGCCGGCGCCCTGGAAGTGATCGCCTACGCCGGCGCCATCATGGTGCTGTTCGTGTTCGTGGTGATGATGCTCAACCTCGGGCCGGCTTCGGTCGCCCAGGAACGGGGATGGCTCAAGCCCGGTATCTGGGCAGGGCCTGTGATCCTCGGCACCCTGCTGCTGCTGGAGCTGCTGTACGTCCTGTTCGTCACCCCGAGCGGCGCAGGCATCAGCGGTACCACCGTGGGCCCGAAAGCAGTGGGCATCAGCCTCTTCGGCCCTTACCTGCTGGTGGTCGAACTGGCGTCGATGCTGCTGCTGGCTGCGGCCGTCACCGCCTTCCACCTGGGCCGCAACGAGGCGAAGGAGTAAATCATGGGTGCTATCCCTCTCGAGCATGGTCTGGCGGTCGCCGGCATCCTGTTCTGCTTAGGTCTGGTTGGCCTGATGGTCCGCCGCAACATCCTCTTCGTGCTCATGAGCCTGGAAGTCATGATGAACGCCTCTGCCCTGGCGTTCGTCGTCGCCGGTGCCCGTTGGGTCCAGCCCGACGGCCAGGTGATGTTCATTCTGGTGATCAGCCTGGCAGCCGCCGAGGCCAGCATTGGCCTGGCCATCCTGCTGCAGCTGTATCGCCGCTTCCACACTCTCGACATCGATGCTGCCAGTGAGATGCGCGGATGAACCTTCTCTTCCTGACTTTCGTCTTTCCCCTCATCGGCTTCCTGCTGCTGTCGTTCTCGCGCGGACGGTTCTCGGAGAACCTGTCCGCCCTGATCGGCGTCGGTTCGGTAGGCCTGTCGGCCGCCACGGCCGCCTACGTCATCTGGCAGTTCAATGTCGCCCCGCCTGAAGGCGGCGCGTACAGCCAACTGCTGTGGCAATGGATGTCGGTGGACGGCTTCGCGCCGAACTTCACCCTGTACCTGGACGGCCTGTCGGTCACCATGCTCGGCGTGGTGACCGGTGTCGGCTTCCTGATCCACCTGTTCGCGTCCTGGTACATGCGTGGCGAAGCCGGCTACTCGCGCTTCTTCTCGTACACCAACCTGTTCATCGCCAGCATGCTGTTCCTGATCCTCGGCGATAACCTGCTGTTCATCTACTTCGGCTGGGAAGGCGTGGGCCTGTGCTCGTACCTGTTGATCGGTTTCTACTACAGCAACCGCAACAACGGTAACGCGGCACTCAAGGCATTCATCGTCACCCGCATCGGCGACGTGTTCATGGCCATCGGCCTGTTCATCCTGTTCGCCCAGCTGGGCACCCTGAACGTGCAGGAACTGCTGGTGCTGGCACCGCAGAAGTTCCAGGCTGGCGACACCTGGATGGTGCTGGCGACGCTGATGCTGCTGGGTGGTGCAGTGGGTAAATCGGCGCAGCTGCCACTGCAGACCTGGCTGGCCGACGCGATGGCGGGCCCGACCCCGGTTTCGGCACTGATCCACGCCGCAACCATGGTGACCGCGGGCGTATACCTGATCGCCCGTACCAACGGCCTGTTCCTGCTGGCGCCAGACATCCTGCACCTGGTAGGTGTAGTCGGTGGCGTGACCCTGGTACTGGCCGGCTTCGCCGCGCTGGTTCAGACCGACATCAAGCGTATCCTCGCCTACTCGACCATGAGCCAGATCGGCTACATGTTCCTGGCCCTGGGCGTGGGTGCCTGGGACGCGGCGATCTTCCACCTGATGACCCACGCCTTCTTCAAGGCACTGCTGTTCCTTGCCTCCGGCGCGGTGATCGTTGCCTGCCACCACGAGCAGAACATCTTCAAGATGGGCGGCCTGTGGAAGAAACTGCCGCTGGCCTACGCCAGCTTCGTGGTCGGTGGCGCGGCACTGGCGGCCCTGCCGATCGTGACCGTAGGCTTCTACTCCAAGGACGAGATCCTCTGGGAAGCCTTCGCCAGCGGCAACACCGGCCTGCTGTATGCCGGCCTGGTAGGCGCGTTCATGACCTCGCTGTACACCTTCCGTCTGATCTTCATCGCCTTCCACGGCGAAGCCAAGACCGAAGCCCACGCTGGCCACGGTATCAGCCACTGGCTGCCGCTGGGCGTGCTGATCGTGCTGTCGACCTTCGTCGGCGCCTGGATCACCCCGCCGCTGGCCGGTGTGCTGCCGGAAAGCGCCGGCCATGCCGGTGGCGAAGCCAAGCACGCGCTGGAGATCACCTCGGGTGCCATCGCCATCGCCGGTATCCTGCTGGCCGCCCTGCTGTTCCTGGGCAAGCGCCACTTCGTCAGCGCCGTAGCCAACAGTGGCATCGGTCGCGTCCTGTCGGCCTGGTGGTTCGCTGCCTGGGGCTTCGACTGGATCTACGACAAGCTTTTCGTCAAACCGTACCTGCTGATCAGCCACATCCTGCGCAAGGACCCGGTTGACCGCACCATCGGCCTGATTCCTCGGATGGCGCGTGGCGGCCACGTGGCCATGAGCAAGACCGAGACTGGCCAACTGCGCTGGTACACCGCCTCTATCGCCGTGGGTGCCGTGCTGGTGCTCGGTGCCGTGGTAGTGGCTGCGGTATGACTATGAATCTTGCGACTTTGCCAAAGGAAACCAACCCGTCATGATTTTGCCTTGGCTGATCCTGATCCCCTTCATCGGCGGCTTCCTGTGCTGGCTGGGTGAGCGCTTCGGCGCCACCCTGCCGCGCTGGATCGCGCTGCTGACCATGTCCCTGCTGCTTGGCATCGGCCTGTGGCTGTGGGGTACCGGTGACTACACCCTCGCTCCAGCCCCGGGCGCCGAACCGGCCTGGGCCCTGGAATACAAGCTCCAGTGGATCCAGCGCTTCGGCATCAGCATCCACCTGGCCCTTGACGGCCTGTCGCTGCTGATGATCCTGCTCACCGGCCTGCTCGGTGTGCTGTCGGTGCTGTGTTCCTGGAAAGAGATCCAGCGCCACGTCGGCTTCTTCCACCTCAACCTGATGTGGATCCTCGGTGGCGTGGTCGGTGTGTTCCTGGCCCTGGACCTGTTCCTGTTCTTCTTCTTCTGGGAAATGATGCTGGTGCCGATGTACTTCCTCATCGCGCTCTGGGGTCACAGCTCGGCAGATGGCAAGAAGACCCGGATCTACGCGGCGACCAAGTTCTTCATCTTCACCCAGGCCAGCGGCCTGATCATGCTGGTGGCGATCCTGGGCCTGGTGCTGGTCAACTACAACACCACTGGCGTGCTCACCTTCAACTACAGCGACCTGCTCAAGGCCGAGTTGCCAGCCGGTATCGAATACGTGCTGATGCTGGGCTTCTTCATCGCCTTCGCGGTGAAGCTGCCGGTGGTGCCGTTCCACTCCTGGCTGCCTGACGCTCACGCCCAGGCACCGACTGCAGGCTCGGTGGACCTGGCGGGTATCTTGCTGAAGACTGCGGCCTACGGCCTGCTGCGCTTCGCCCTGCCGCTGTTCCCGAACGCCTCGGCCGAGTTCGCGCCGATCGCCATGACCCTGGGCCTGATCGGTATCTTCTACGGTGCCTTCCTGGCCTTCGCACAAACCGACATCAAGCGCCTGATCGCCTTCTCCAGCGTCTCGCACATGGGCTTCGTGCTGATCGGTATCTACTCCGGCAGCCAACAAGCCCTGCAAGGTGCGGTGATCCAGATGCTGGCCCACGGCCTGTCGGCTGCGGCGCTGTTCATCCTGTCCGGCCAACTGTACGAGCGCCTGCACACCCGTGACATGCGTCAGATGGGTGGCCTGTGGCACCGCATCGCCTACCTGCCGGCCATCAGCCTGTTCTTCGCAGCGGCATCGCTGGGCTTGCCAGGCACCGGCAACTTCGTCGGCGAGTTCCTGATCCTGATCGGCAGCTTCGTGCACGTACCGTGGATCACCGTGATCGCCACCACTGGCCTGGTGTTCGGTTCTGTCTACTCGCTGATCATGATCCACCGTGCCTACTTCGGCCCGGCCAAGGCCGACACCGTGCTGGCCGGCATGGACAGTCGCGAACTGATCATGGTTCTGGGTCTGGCGGTATTGCTGATCCTGCTGGGCGTGTATCCGCAGCCGTTCCTCGACACCTCTGCCGCCACCATGAGTGGTGTGCAGCAGTGGCTCGGATCCGCTTTCACTCAACTCGCTTCGGCCCGGTAAGAGCGCTATGGAATTCACCACTCAACACTTCATCGCATTGGCGCCGATGCTGATCACCACCATCACCACGGTGGTGGTGATGCTGGCGATCGCCTGGAAGCGCAACCACTCGCAGACCTTCCTGCTGTCCACCGTGGGCCTGAACCTGGCCCTGCTGTCGCTCCTGCCGGCGCTGAAGGTCGCGCCGCTGGCGGTCACCTCGCTGATCACCATCGACAAGTTCGCCTGCCTGTACATGGCGATCATCCTCATAGCGACGCTGGCCTGCGTCACCCTCGCCCACGCCTACCTCGGCGAGGGCTCCAAGGGTTTCCCGGGCAACCGTGAAGAACTGTACCTGTTGCTGCTGATGTCGGCCCTCGGTGGGCTGGTGCTGGTCAGCGCCAACCACCTGGCCGGCCTGTTCATCGGCCTGGAACTGCTGTCGGTACCTGTCTACGGCCTGGTGGCGTATGCCTTCTTCAACAAGCGATCGCTGGAAGCCGGCATCAAGTACATGGTGCTGTCGGCCGCAGGCTCGGCTTTCCTGCTGTTCGGCATGGCCCTGCTGTACGCCGACGCTGGCAGCCTGAGCTTCGACCAGATCGGCAAGGCCCTGGCTACCACCAGCATGCCAAGCCTGGTGGCCCAACTGGGCCTTGGCATGATGCTGGTCGGCCTGGCCTTCAAGCTGTCGCTGGTACCGTTCCATCTGTGGACCCCGGACGTGTACGAAGGCGCTCCAGCGCCGGTCGCCGCGTTCCTGGCAACCGCCAGCAAGGTGGCAGTATTCGCCGTTGTCGTACGCCTGTTCATGCTCTCACCTGCTGCCAGCAGCGGCGTGCTCAGCACCGTACTGGCGGTGATTGCCGTAGCCTCGATCCTGATTGGTAACCTGCTGGCGCTGACCCAGAGCAACCTCAAGCGTCTGCTGGGTTACTCGTCCATCGCCCACTTCGGTTACCTGGTCATCGCGTTGGTCGCCAGCAAAGGCCTGGCCCTGGAAGCCATGGGCGTATACCTGGTCACCTACGTGATCACCAGCCTGGGCGCCTTCGGCGTCATCACCCTGATGTCCTCGCCATACGGCGGCCGTGACGCCGATGCCCTGTACGAGTACCGCGGCCTGTTCTGGCGCCGCCCGTACCTGACAGCGGTACTGACCGTGATGATGCTGTCGCTGGCGGGTATCCCGCTGACCGCCGGCTTCATCGGCAAGTTCTACATCATCGCCACCGGCGTCGAATCGCACCTGTGGTGGTTGGTCGGTGCGCTGGTGATCGGTAGCGCCATCGGCGTGTACTATTACCTGCGCGTCATGGTTACCCTGTACCTGGTCGAGCCGAACCTGCGTCGTCACGACGCCCCGCTCAAGTGGGAACAGCGCACCGGCGGCGTCATGCTGCTGGCTATCGCCATTCTCGCTTTCGTACTGGGTGTGTACCCGCAGCCCCTGCTGGAAATGGTTCAGCAAGCGGGCCTGCAACTGATCGGTTGATCACCCCGGCAGCCCCGGTAACAGAAAACACCCCGCCTAGGCGGGGTGTTTTTTTATCTGCACGTTTTGCTACCTGCGCCCAATGGTGCCTCACTCACTCGGGCTGCCCTGGCCTGCCCCCGGCAAGGCGGCCTTGCGCAAATCACCCTTGGCCGAAGGCAGGTACACTTCCGGGTTGGGCATGCCGCTGGGGGAGAGTTCATGGGTCATTTCGAATTCGGCGCGCACTGACCAGCCACACGCCTCGGTGGTGCATTGCAAATAAGCGATTCGCAGGAAAATATGGCGCCCTTCGCTAGTACGTATGCGCATCCGGCTATGGCAATGCGGGCAAACCAGCTTGTAAGTACTCACGGCAAGTACCTGCTAGCATTGCCCAGGCTAGCCTGTGTGTCAGTATTGGCTGCAACTGTGGGTGTATTCTTCAATTTGATAGTTCTCATTGCAGAAGTGCTCCTTAAAACGCAGGGCTGTATTCATAACGAGTAGTTTAAGCCCATGGAATATCATTAAACCAGTCATGGATATTTGTTATGAGTACTCACGGACTTGCTGCGGTGCTCACGCGCCTTAAACTTCTCACTGGCGCACAAACTGATGCCGAGTTGTCGCGCGCGCTGTCGGTCAGCCCGCAAACGCTGAGCAGCTGGAAGGTTCGCGAAAGCATTCCTTACTCACTTTGCATAGACGCTGCCAAAAAGCATGCATGCTCACTGGACTGGCTATTGCTGGGTCAGGCCGGGCACAACGCCGCCGTCCCAGATGATGCGGGCTGGGAGTGCGAAATGCTCGAACGGCTGCGCACGCTCTCGCACAGCGATCGCCAGGCCATCCTGCTGTTCATCAAGGACAAGCAGCGCATCCAGCAGTTGGAACAGCAATTGAGTGAACTCGGCGGCGCAGCCAATGGCTAACCCCGACGGCGCCAGCGCTGGATGAGCTCGCGCGGGTCGAGTGTATCCAGCCAGACCATGACCTTGAGGCTGATGGGGATCACCACCACAGCGGCCACGAATGCCGCCATGCCCCGGGTCAGCAATGGCACCAATGACGAAACCAGTGGCTCGAACAAATGGCCCACGCCCACGGTCACGAATAGCAGCAGCAGTTTCTTGGCCAGCGTCAGGCGCCTGGCCTCACTGGTGATCAATCGATCGCGTGCCGCGCTCACCAACAGTGCTCCCAGCAGCGCGGCGAACAGGACATCGCCATCCACACCCAGGAACGCCACCAATGCCTGGGCCAGGTTGTCAAAAACTGATAGCTCAGGCATGTACTTGCCCTCCGCGCGGAACAGGCAGACAGGCGGTTGAACCCAGGCTATACATGACCGCAGCTTCGACAAAACGGATGTAGCACACCCGCAAGGCCCGCCCATGATCATGACCGGCCACATCCTCGAGGCGCTTGTAGCCCCGCTCTCGCAGTACTGACCGCCAGCGGGCAAATTCGCGTGCTGCCTCGATGGCAGCGCAACGCGCGGCCACTTCCAATGCAGCTTCACTGACAGATCGCGGCAGTTGCAGGTGCTCCCGCAACCTGCCCAGGTCGACCCGTGGCCAGAACGGATCATGGCAATCGGCAAAGCGCGGTAGCCGTGGATCGTTGCTCATGCGCTACCCCCTTACTGCTCGGCCAGCATGCCGTAGCGAATGGCCTTGATCACAGCGGCCACCCGGGTAGGCACTTCAAATTTGCGCAGGATGTTGGACACGTGAAAATTCACCGTCGACTCCTTGCATTCAAGGATCTGGCCGATCTCCCACGAACTCTTGCCATAAGCACACCACAACAGCACTTGCTGTTCACGTGGCGTCAGGCGAACCGGGGCGTCCGCCAGGGGTTGCTGCGAGTGTCGAGCGTTGTCAGTCATGTTTGAACTCCACGGGTGATTGAGCGGGGCATTGCTGCCTACCTGCAGTCACCTTACGAAGCACAGGCCACCCGCCTCCACCGCCGTGGTTTGTAAAGAACTTTCGTACAAGACCGTATGACGAAGGATGCGCACGATTTGCTGACTTTCTGCGTGCTCCAAGCCGCATTTCGCTCGTCTCAACGCCGTTGTCCATTCGCCTTTCGCCTGGAGTCGTACAATGCGTTCCGATTTACCCCTCTCATCCTGCCTCGGCCTGCTGGCGGCACTGGCTGCCACCCAGCCCGCCCTAGGGGCATCCGCGGTCGAACTGGGCCGGGTGCTGATCACCGATGAGGAGCAGAACGAGCTGACGGCAGCCGGCGAGCGCCTGCGTGAAATACCGGGAGCCAGCAACCTGGTGGACATGCAGCGCGTGGGGCAAGGCCGAGTGGCCAGCAACCAGGACGTGCTGGCCTACCAGCCAGGGGTGTTCGCCCAATCGGCAGGTAACGATGGCATCAAGCTGTCGATACGCGGCTCGGGCCTCAACCGTGCGCCGGGGGCGCATGGTTCCGGTGTCTACACGATGTTCGACGGCCTGCCGCTGACCGGCCCGGGCGGCACACCTTACGAATTGTTCGAACCGCTGTGGCTGAGCCGTGCCGAAGTGCTGCGTGGCGCCAATGGCTTCGACCAAGGCGCCCTGGCCTTGGGCGGTGCCATCAACTATGTCACCCACACCGGCTACGACGCGCCTGCACTGCAAGTGCGCTACGAGGCCGGCAGCCGCGGCTACCAGCACCGGCACATCAGCTCGGGCCAGGTGCTGGGCAATCTCGACTATTACGTGGCCCTGACCGATTCGGAATATGACGGCTACCAGGCGCACAGCAGTGGCAGCGCCAAGGGCATTGCCGCCAATGTCGGTTACCGCTTCAACCCCAACCTGGAAACCCGCTTCTACCTGCGCTACCGGGAAACTGAAAACGAACTGCCCGGGCGCCTGACCAAAGACCAGATCAAGCACCACCCGCGTGCAGCCAACCCGACCTATCTGGCCCGCGACGACAGTCGCCCGCAGCCAGGCAGCACCTGGGTGGGCAACAAGACCACCTTCTACCTCGACGACGAGGCGCGCCTGGAAGCCGGCCTGGTCTATCACGACTACCCGATGGACCTGCGCGAGGGCCCCATGCGCCTGAAGGTCGCCTACACCGATGTCAGCGGTACGCTGAACTATTTCCGCCGCGACACACTGTTCGGCCACGAGAGCAAGACCACCGTCGGTTGGCGTACCACCAAGCACCTGCCCAACAGCGGCGCTTCGCAATTTACCCGCAATGGCGATGTGTTCGGCGAGCGCACCCGTGACTTCACCTACCAGGGCTCGGACACCGTGCTGCATGTTGGCAACGACCTGGAACTGGTCCCCAACCTGTGGCTGAGCACCGGCCTGGCCATGATCTACACACGCCGCGAAAGTGACGTGACCTACCCCGCCGAAGGCGGCAAGGTGAGCATGCATGACTGGGACTATGCGCCCCGCCTGGGGCTGCGCTACGACATCCGCCCGGACTTGCAGGTGTACGGCAACCTGAGCCGCTCGGTAGAGCCGCCACACCCGTGGTCGCTGATCTGGAGCGCGCCCAGCACAGGCGGCAAGCAGATCCAGCCGATCGAGATGCAGAACCAGACAGCCACCACTCTGGAGCTGGGCGCCCGTGGCGACTCGGCGCTCGGCCGCTGGGACCTGGCCTGGTATTACTCGCAAGTGCGCCACGAACTGCTGGCCGTTGAGGTAGTGCCGAATTTCACCTCGGAATTCAACGCCAGCGCTACCGTGCACCAAGGCGTTGAAGCCGGCCTCGACAGCACCCTGTGGGAACGCGCGGGCACTGGCAAGCTGAGCTTGCGCCAGGCCTACACCTTCAGCGACTTCCACTACCGTGATGACGACACATTTGGCGACAACCGTCTGCCCGGCATCCCCATGCACTACTATCAGGCCGAGTTGCGCTATGACTGGCCGAGCGGCTTCTATGCCGGGGTCAACACGCAAATGGCCTCGAAGGTGCAAGTGGACTACGCCAACAGCTACCACGCAGATGAATATGCCTTGCTCGGCGCGCGCGTTGGCTGGGACTCACCGAAGCAGGACTGGCAGACCTGGCTGGACCTGCGCAACCTGACCAACCAGCGCTATGCAGCGACCGTGACGCCGGCCTACAACGACGCCGGCAAGGACAATGCCCGTTCGACACCGGGCGAAGGGTTTGGCGTATATGCGGGGGTTTCGTACAGCTTCCGCTGACGGGTAGGAGCGGGTTTACCCGCAAATGCGTCAGCAAATTCAATGACGCATTCGCGGGTAAACCCGCTCCTACGGGGGGCGCTGCACAGCATGATTCGGGGTTCAGACCGCCCTGTTCAATTTCACCCAGGAAGCAAACCTGTCGACGAACGCCTGCAAGAACGGTCGCGTCTTGTCGTTGAGCTTGCCCGAATCCTCGAACAGGCTCGCCGCACCGCCAAGGTAAGCCTCAGGCATCTGCATGCAGGGCATGTCGAGAAACACCAGCGACTGGCGCACCGCATGGTTGGCGCCAAAGCCGCCAATTGCCCCCGGCGACACACTCACCACCGCCGTCGGCTTGCCGCTCCAGGCACTTTGCCCGTAAGGCCGCGAGCCCACATCGATGGCATTTTTCAGGCAGCCCGGCACCGAGCGGTTGTATTCCGGGGTGACGAACAGCACCGCATCACTGCGGCGGATCTCATCGCGAAAACGCTTCCAGGTTTCCGGCGGTGCCTCAGCTTCGATATCTTCGTTGTACAGCGGCAGGTCGCCAATCTCGACGATCCTCAGGGCAAGACTGGACGGCGCCAGCTCCGAAAGTGCGCGGGCGACCTTGCGGTTGTAGGACTCCTTGCGCAAGCTACCGACGACGACTGCTACCGAATACACCTGGCTCATGGCAATTCCAACCTTTGCGGGGTAAAGAGACGTTGTAGTTATAGATGACCGCTCCTCGTTGCTTTGGTTTTTTTTCCGCAAGGCGAAAACTTCCGAGTCTGTTTCACGGTCTATGCCTTCATACATTTCCTACGTAATTCAGAGGTTTCCACCCAAATGGCAGCAGTAATGGTCGGCCAATTCCACGCCCGTGACGCCGAAGGCCGCATCTACCCCGTGCACGAGTTCCAGGAGTCCACCCTGCAACTCGATGGCAGCACGCTGGGCGCCCCCATCACCACCTACCGCCTGGCCATCGGCGACAAGGTCAACCACCTGGGTGAAAACCGTTTCGAGCTGGCACGCTCCGGTGTCGAGATCACACGCATTCCGTGATGCAATCCACGGTGTAGCGGCCCCCTTCGTTCTGCAGGCCGTGCACATCGGCGACGAACCCGGGAAAGCCCTGGTTGAATGCCCGGGCAAATGCCAGGTAGTCCAGGATCGAGCGGGTCGCCTCGGTGAACCGCTCACCCGGCATGATCAACGGGATCCCAGGCGGGTACGGCACCAGCATCACCGCTGCCACACGCCCCAGCAGTGCCTCGATCGGCACCGCCTCTACCTCCCCACGCACCATCTTGTCATAGGCCTGGGCCGGGCTTACGGCCACCTCCGGCAAACGGGTGAACAGCCGCTTCAGCTGCTTGGCCGTGGCATTGGCGCGGTAGCAATCATGTAACTGGTCGCACAGGTCGCGCAGGCCCATGCCCTGGTAGCGCAAGGCGTCGGCAGCCCCCACGCTCGGCAGACAACTGCTGAGCGGGGTGTTGCCGTCATAGTGGCGCTTGAATTCCAGCAGCTCGGTGAGCAGGGTGCTCCACTTGCCCTTGGTGATGCCCATGGAAAACAGTACCAGGAAGCTGTACAGGCCCGTTTTTTCCACCACCAGCCCGCGCTCCCAGAGAAACTTGCTGACTACCGCCGCCGGGATGCCGCGCGCGCCCAGCACACCCTCTGCGCTCAGGCCCGGCATTACCAAGGTCACTTTCAGCGGGTCGAGCAGCACATAATCGGCCACCACTTCACCAAACCCATGCCATTGCGCCCCTGGCTGCAGCAACCAGTCCTGCGCGACCAGACGGGGGATGCCCTCGGCACTTGGCGGCTGCCAGATGCTGAACCACCAGTCCTCTGCGGCAATGTGCTCCCGCAGGTTGGCAAGGGCACGACGAAAGCTCAACGCTTCGTCGAACATCTCCTGCAGCAGCGAGCGCCCGGCCGGCCCTTCCATCATGGTCGACGCCACATCCAGCGAGGCGAGAATGCTGTATTGCGGCGAGGTAGAGATGTGCATCATGAACGCTTCGTTGAAGCGGTCCCGGTCCAGTTGCCGCCTGGCACCGTCCTGCACATGAATCATCGAGGCCTGGCTGAACGCCGCCAGCAGTTTGTGGGTGGAATGGGTGCTGAACACCAGCGGGCTGTCTGCCGCGCAGGCGGTGCCCATGGCGTAGCGCCCGGTGAAGAAGTCGTGGAACGCCGCATAGGCGAACCAGGCCTCGTCGAAGTGCAGCACCTCGACACTGGTACCCAGGGTCTGCTTGATCAGCCCGGCGTGGTAACACAGCCCATCGTAGGTGGAGTTGGTCACGACCGCCAGCTTGATGCGCCGCCCACGATCACGGGCAAGGGGGTTGGCCTGGATCTTCGCAGCGATCGCCTCGGGGCTGAACTCGCTGAGCGGGATCGGGCCGATGATGCCCAGTTCGTTGCGCTCCGGGCACAGGTACAGCGGGATGGCCCCCGTCATGATGATTGCGTGCACCACCGACTTGTGGCAGTTGCGGTCCACCAGTACCAGGTCGTCACGGCCGACCATGGCGTGCCAGACGATCTTGTTGGCCGTGGAGGTGCCATTGATGACGAAGAAGGTGTGGTCGGCGCCGAAGTTGCGCGCCGCCCTGGCCTCGGCTTCGGCCAGTGGGCCTGTGTGGTCAAGCAGCGAACCCAGCTCCGGTACGGAAACGGACAAGTCCGAGCGCAGGGTGTTTTCCCCGAAGAACTGGTGAAAGGCTTGGCCTACCGGGCTTTTATGATAGGCCACACCGCCACCATGGCCCGGGGTGTGCCAGGAATAGTTGGACTGCGCGGTGTGCTGCACCAGCGCCTTGAAGAACGGCGGCAGCAAGCCATCGAGGTAGGTGTGTGCGGCACGCGCCACCTGGCGGGCGAGAAACGGCACGGTGTCTTCGAACAGGTAAAGGATGCCACGCAGCTGGTTGAGCTCGCTCATGGCTTCGGCGGGGGCATTTTCCAAGGTCACCTGCTCGCCCAGGGCAAAGATCGGCAGGTTGGGTGCGCGCAGACGGGCCAGGCGGATCAGCTCGGCCATGTTCTGCAGCAAGTGGGTGTTCTCGCCAGCGCCTTCGGCGGCAATCAGCATGCAGGCCAGGCCATGGTGGGTGGCGGCGACCAGGCGCGCTTCGGCGTGGTCGGCTGCGGCAAGAATGGCAAAGCCATCCTGGCGCAGTTCCTCGGCGATACCCCGCACGCGCTCGCCAGCAACACTGTCGGCCTTGATGGCGCGGTGGACGATGAGGATCGGGAACTTGAGGTCCTTGTACATCAGGCGGCTACCTCAAAAGGACATGGCGTCCATTTCAGGGTAGTTGAGCCTTGTATTGCCTGTACTGGTCCTTTCGCGGGTGAACCCGCCCCTACGTGGACACCGGTCGGTGATTGGACACAGGCGTCGTAGGAGCGGTTTACCCGCGAAAGGGCCGGGCCTGCTGGCCAATCTGCCCCCGCCATTCACCGCCGCAGCCACCACCGTATTCGCGGGTAAACCCGCTCCTACAACGATCTCCACTCCTGTTGCAGGGCGAAAGATCAGCCGGCTGGTGTCTCAGTCAGGGTCTGCCACAGCGAAGGCCCACCCGCCGACTTGGCAACGGCCGCCAGACGCTCGGCATGCGCCTCCAGTTCCTCGGCGCTGGCCATGATCACCCGACCCGGCGTACGCCCGACAATCCGGCGGATCTCGCTGCCGCCAGCCCCCTGCCCGTCATCCTCTGCATCTGCACCATGGCCAGCCAGCGACAGGCTGGTCTGGCCACCGGTCATGGCCAGGTAAACGTCGGCCAGCAGTTCCGAGTCGAGCAGTGCGCCGTGCAACTCTCGGCCTGAGTTGTCGATGTCGTAGCGTTTGCACAGCGCATCCAGGCTGTTGCGCTGCCCCGGGTGGCGCGAACGTGCCAGCAGCAGGGTGTCCAGAATGGTGCAGTGCTGCGAAATGTCAGCGCGGTCCTGCTGGCCCAGCAAGGCGAATTCGTTGTTGATGAAGCCAACGTCGAACGCCGCGTTGTGGATGACCAGCGTGGCGCCCTGAATGAACTCGAAGAACTCCTCGGCGACATCGCCAAAGCGTGGCTTGCCGACCAGGAAAGCATCAGTGATGCCGTGAACGTTGATCGCGCCCTCGTCACTCTCGCGGTCGGGCTGCAGGTAGACGTGGAAGTGCCGCCCGGTCAGACGCCGGCCGATGACCTCGACACAGCCGATCTCGATGATCCGGTGGCCTTCGCCAACCGGCATACCCGTGGTTTCGGTATCGAGAATGACGAAGCGTTTATCTTGCTGCTGCTCCACGCGGGCGCTCCAACTTGCATCAGTTACAAAGGCCGCGATTGTACCCCAGCTCAACGCTGGGCGCGCACCTCATCGACCCCGCGGTTGGCCAGTTGGTCGGCGCGTTCGTTACCGGGGTGGCCGATATGGCCGCGCACCCACTTCCAGGTCACCTTGTGGCGGTTGACCTGCTCATCGAGCTGCTGCCACAGGTCGGCATTCTTCACCGGTTCCTTGGCCGCGGTCTTCCAGCCGCGCTTCTTCCAGTTGACCATCCATTCGTTGATGCCCTTCATCACGTATTGCGAGTCGGTGGTCAGCACCACTTCGCATTCGCGTTTCAGCGCCATCAGCCCCTGGATAGCAGCCATCAGCTCCATCCGGTTGTTGGTGGTTTCGCGTTCACCACCCCACAGTTCCTTCTCGACGCCCTTGTAGATCATCAGGACGCCCCAGCCACCCGGGCCGGGGTTGCCCTTGCAGGCGCCATCGGTAAACATTTCGATGCTTTCGCTCATGTACCACTCATGTTCAGTGCTTTTCGGTATCAGGGTTGGCCGCCGTGCGGTTGACCTTGGCCAGCGGCAGCGGCAGCAGCTTGCCCATCGGTTCACGGCGCTCCGGGCGCAATGGCCGCAGGCCCACCACCATCTTGCGCGCCACCAGCAGGTACACCCCGCCACCGAAGCCCTGCCAGCCGCAGGCCAGTCGTTCCCAGCCTTCAAGGCGTTGCTGCCAGGCCGGTGAGGCAAGCGGCGGACGATAGCACCCGAAGCGGCGTTTCTCCAGCGCGAAGCCCAGCAGGTTGAGCCAGTCGCCCACCCGTGACGGCGAGATGCAGCGCGCCTTGCGCAGAGCACCGTGACTGAAGAAATGGCGCATACCCCAGCTGCTCCACGGGTTGATCCCCACGATCAGCAGGTGCCCGCCCGGGCGCACGGCACTGGCGGCCTCGCGCAGCAGGCCATGGGGCGACAGGCAGAAGTCCAGGCCATGCTGCAGCACCACCACGTCGGCAGCGTGCTCGCTCAACGGCCAGGCCTGCTCCTCGCAGACAATCTCCACACCCGGCAACGGCGCACCAAGGCGCACGTTACGCTGTACCTGGGGGGCTCTGGGCGGTGGCTCGGCGCAGGGCCCGTAATGGACGAGATAACCGCCAAAGAAGCGCCCGAGCTCTTCTTCCAGCAGTTTGTCCTCCTCCTTGAGCATCAGTTGCCCAAGTGGGCCGTTGAACCACTCACGGGCCAGGCTGATCAGCTCGACCCAGTCCGGGTCGGCCTGGGCAAAGGCTTGGTCGGTCATTGCGCTCTCCCTCGAAGGTTCTCCCACCGCGCCATCGCGGCTAAGATGCCCTCATGTGCCACGCTAGGTGAATCGGATCCGCACCATGATACAGATCGATGCTCTCCCCGCTTTCTCCGACAACTACATCTGGTTGTTACAGGATACTGCCAAACGCCGTTGCGCGGTGGTCGACCCGGGCGATGCCGGCCCGGTGGAGCGCTGGCTGGCTGCCAACCCCGAGTGGGTGCTGAGCGACATCCTCGTCACCCACCACCACAATGACCATGTCGGCGGTGTGGAACGGCTCAGGCAATTGACCGGCGCACGGGTCTGTGGCCCCGCCAACGAACGCATTCCCGGCCGCGAACTGGCCCTGGACGAAGGCGACAGGGTGGACGTGCTGGGTGTGACGTTTCAGGTACTGGCGGTACCCGGCCATACCCTGGGGCATATCGCCTTCTTCAGCGACCAGCCAGCGACGCCCATCCTGTTCAGTGGCGACACCCTGTTCGCCGCCGGTTGCGGGCGCATGTTCGAGGGTACACCCGAACAGATGCAGCCCGCCCTCGCCCGCCTGGCGGCCCTGCCAGCGCAGACAGAAGTGTACTGCGCCCATGAATACACCCTCAGCAACCTGCGCTTCGCCAAGGCTGTCGAACCGACCAACCCGCACGTTCAGCAACGGTTCGAGGACGTTACCCGATTGCGCGCCGAAAATCGCATCAGCTTGCCATCGACGATCGGCCTGGAGCGCCTGACCAACCCCTTTCTGCGTACCTCTGAAACATTAGTTAAACAAAAAGCAGACGAGTGGAAGGGACATTCAAACACCTCGCATGTCGCTGTTTTTGCTGCCTTGAGGTCTTGGAAGGACACCTTCTGATAACCGCAAGATATATCGCAAGTGAGGGTCTAAGGTTGACCGGGGCCGGAGCGGTTTCTAGAATCGCCGAAATTTTTCGCCCGGATACCTGTGTCAGCCGATGTCTTCCCGTAGCCGCAGAACCTCTCATTCCGCCGCCCTGACGCGTCTGGCTCAAATCAGCGCGCTGGCCCTGGCAGCCACGCTGGTGGGCTGTCAGAGCACCCGTCAGCTCGACGAATCCGATAGCGTTCGCGCGCACAACTACCAGGCGCGGATCAAGCACAAACCTTCACCGCTGCTGGTCAAGCCGGCCGAGCAGGCGCCGCAGGATGTCTGGGAGCGCATGCGCCAGGGCTTCGCCCTGCAGGACACCATCGACGTCAACCCGCGCATCGAGCAGCAGCGTTTGTGGTTCGCCAGCAACCCGTCCTTCATAGAAAGCGCCGGGGAACGTGGCAGCCTCTACCTGCACTACATCGTCGAGCGTCTTGAAGAACGCGACATGCCGCTGGAGCTGGCCCTGCTGCCCGCCATCGAAAGCGCCTACAACCCCATGGCCTACTCACGCGCCAGCGCTGCCGGCATGTGGCAGTTCATGCCGGCTACCGGTCGTCATTTCAACCTGCGCCAGACCAACTTCTATGACGGCCGCCGCGATGTCACCGCATCGACCAACGCCGCACTGGATTACCTGACCCGCCTGCACGACATGTTCAACGGCGACTGGCTGTTGGCCCTGGCGGCCTACAATGCCGGTGAAGGCACTGTCAGCCGAGCCATCGAACGCAACGAAAAGCTCGGCCTGCCGACCGACTACTGGAACCTGCCGCTGCCAAAGGAAACCCGCGACTACGTGCCCAAGTTGCTGGCGCTGTCGCAGGTGGTGTCCACGCCAGAAGCCTATGGTATCAATCTCACCCCGATCGCCAACGAACCGTACTTCGAAGCGGTGGCGATCAAAGACCGCCTGGACCTTACCCGGGTCGCGGCCTTTGCCAACATCGACGAGGATGAGCTGATCCAGCTCAACCCGGCATTCAAGAAGCGCATGACCGTCGATGGCCCGAAACAGCTGCTGGTGCCCACCGCCAAGGCGCAGCTGCTCAGTGCCAGCCTGTCCAACCTCAAGCCGGAGCAACTGGTCAGCCTGCAACCGCCGAAAGCAGCGTTTGCCCGGGCCGTGGCCGAAGCCAAGGCACCGGTGGGGGCACGCAGTTACCGGGTCAAGCGTGGCGATAGCCTGAGCGTCATCGCCAAGGCCAACCGTGTGTCGATCAAGGACATCAAGCGCTGGAACCGCTTGTCCAGCAACAGACTGCGCGCTGGCCAGGTTCTGGCCCTGCGCGGTGGCAGTGCACCGAGCGCCGCCGGCAACCGGGTCGCAGCATCCGGAAAGCGCTCCACCAAATACAAGGTGCGCAAGGGCGACTCCCTGTACCTGGTGGCCAAGCGCTTCAATGTGAAAATGAAGCACCTCAAGCGCTGGAACCCACGCAGCGGCCACGCCCTCAAGCCAGGCCAGACCCTGACCGTCTACGTCGGGCATTGAGTCGTTACAGGGGCTGCTTTGCAGCCCATTCGCGGGCACGCCCGCTCCCACAGGTTTTTCACAGCCCTCAAAGCCGGTGCCGT
>NZ_JBICKE010000015.1:0-8144 GCF_043103865.1 Pseudomonas sp. yb_5 | reverse complement strand
CAAGCGTGCCGTCAGGGCTGATTTCTTTGGTCAGACGGCCGAGCAGATCGTAGGTGTATTCCAGCTCCTCTTCTGTGATCCCAAGCTGCCTGCCGATCCCGGTCAGTTGCCGCTCGATGCTCAGCAGCCGGTCGCCGTTGTCGTATTCGAAATCCTGCCGGGCATCGCGGTTGGTCGAGGACGTTCTCGATACGCTGCAGCGGCACTTCGGTGTTGGTGTCTGGCACTTCTCTAGATTGTCGAGGGTTTGCAGGAGGTAATGAGCCACCTTGGATACAGGCCCGCACAATCACCTATACACGTTTAGCGAACGTGACTTTTGACAATGACAAAAATAATTATATTAGCTAAGGCAGCTTCATTCCAGCCGCTCGACAGTATCGGCTAACGGAAAAATAGTTGAAGCTGGCACCCCAACTATCTTCAATAGCTTTTTCAATATCTATCTTTCAAAAATGTCACATAAAAACAAAAACCGAAGCCAGACTAAAAATGCCTCAAAAAATCAATCGTAAATACCATCTTGCTGAGATTTTTCGATAAATACATCCTGCAAGTCACCCTGAATATCTTCACCATCTAATTTTACAACAAAATTGCCCTCGAGGTCATCCGGAAAATGGACGCCATCCAACGTCCCAAGCACTACAGAAGCGCTGTCTGCGATAACAACTTTAAAAAAGTTAATGATGTCATACTTTTGAGTATCATCTAGCGATGCTAGAGCATTACGCACACGAGCATATGAGTCCTTATCTCCGTTGACGGGTTTAGTAAGAGATTTTTTATATTGAGGGAAATTTTTCTCAAACAATTCGGAATAAATAGCATCAACAAATTTATTGTCACCCATAAATTTCTCCCTTTACTTCCGCATTTCTGGATACATAGATTTATTCAGAGCGATTAGCTCCTGTAGCTTTTCATTCGGCACTTCGGGATAAACACGCCTAAGTTCATTTTCACCTAAGCCCTAAAGATAGCAAACCTTGCCCCAACTCATAAAAGTTGCGCAACAATACAACTACAAACCACTTACTCAACAATTTTCAACTAACATACACCTACATAAAAGCCGGCCACAATAAATTCACTACAACTCAAAGCTCCCTAATCGCTTGCCTAATCGAGCCAACAAAAAACTCCTCAAAACTTTGATAAATTACATTTTTTTCTTTCGTTCGCTTGAACGAAAGCTGAGTTTCAACTACGACCGGCTCTCCAGTAGTTCCGAGAGCCGAGACATCTATGGAATAAATCGGACCATAGCCAGAAGCTTTCACTACAATCATCGACTCATTTGCGTCGCCATCAGCTCTAGCACTTTTTGTGGCAAAAACCACGTTAGGAACAGACGTTGCACCAATACCGCTCTTGGTTATACCATAGTAAGTATCACCCGCAAACGACAGCGCACCATATTTCTTCAAAAACAGTTTATATGATAATGGGAAATCAACACCAAGAGCTTTCTCAAAGTCTGCTATCGCTTCATCCGATGCCCCCCTGCGTATACGGGGTCTTCCCCGCTGGCGTTGATTTCAGATTCTATAATATCTATATAGCTCATTTTATATCCTCAAAAACCCAAGGCTGTGGCTTTTCCAATAAGATTTCTTCCAAGTATTGAATGGACCGCGATTCACGATTGGCGGCGCGCTGTTATAAAGACGTCTTAATCCATCACTCCCCACCCAACTTTTATCCCACTGGTTAGAATACATATGCACCACCCTGTCGTGCTTAGAATGGAAACTGATTAGAACCTCAGCCATCGGACCAGGTTCATCTTGGGTAAGATGATGAAGATTTACTTCTTCCCCGTCCTTACCGATAGGCGCGCCCCCCTTCTTCATTCTCTGTATGTTAGTACGTCCCAGCTCATCCACACGGTGCGGATCAAATATATCATTACGCTGATAAACTTTCCGGCCCGCTACACTTTTCGGTGTCCAGCATGTCCACCCAAGCGGGTCAACCCAAGAATTAGGATTAGGGGCAAATCCATAAAAATTAATCCCCCGACGTCGTAGCTGAAACGCCGGGTCAGGTTATCCACCCGCACTTCTTCGCTCAGCCGGTCCGAAGTGTCGTAGGCAAAGCTGTACGTGGCGTTGTTCTCGTTGACCAGCGCGGTCAGGCGAATGGCCTTGTCGTACTCGTAGCGAACCCGCTGGCCCTTGGCATCCTGGCGGCTGCTCGGCAGGCCACGGGCCGTGCGCATCAGGCGGGTGGTCTGGCCCTTGCCGTCGGTGTGGCTGAGCACCTGACCGTAGACGTTGTAGGTGAAGGTTTCCGTGGTGCCGTCCGGGTGACTGATGCGCAGCACTTCGCCGTCGGGCTCGCGCTCCAGCGTGGTGGTCTGGTTCAGCGCATCGGTCACCGCCACCAGGTGCTGGCGTTCGTCATAGCGGTAGTACGTGCTCTTGCCCGAGCAGTCCTGGTAGCGCTCGACCTGGGCCAGGGTGTTCCACCACAGGTACTTGGACTTGTAGGTCGCATCGATGATGGTGTGCGGCAGGCCGTCATCGCTGTTCAGGTACTCGGTCATCTGGCCGAGGGCATCGAATTCGGCGAGCAGGTTGCCCTTGTCGTCGTAGCGCGCTCGCCAGGTGCTGCCATCCGGGTAGCTGACCTGGGTCACCAGTGTGGTCAGGTGGTGATATTCGTACTGGGTCTTGCGGCCCAGCGGATCGGTTTCTCCGAGCAGGCGGGAGAACTCGTCGTACTTGAACTGCAGGCGGTTACCGTCCGGCAAGGTCAGGCCAACCTACCGCTCATCATAAATATATATTTTCTCTTCACCACGCAAAGTAAATAAGCCCACAAGATCCCCTTCCTCGAAAACGGGATATATCTTAATACCTGGCAAGCTATTAGACGAAAACGTTAGAATTCCCTGAAGACGCCCTTGATTCCAGTCGTAACCTAACGTCCAAAATTCCGAGTCAAAATCAACCCTGCAAGCTTTACGTACTTCTCCTTGCTCTTTATCAATTACCTTGAGCCACAAACGTTCGCCGTGACGATTCATCTTAATTGAATAATCTCGCCTGTCATCATAGAAAAAATATTCAAACCCATGAATTTCACCCTTTGCATTGTAGATATCTACCTTCTGCAACCGCCCATCCACGTAATAATATTTGTTTATATTTTTTTTACTTGTAGGTTCCTTTGCAGTCAGCCTGCTTGGCTTTACACCTGACATCTCTAATTCATAAGGAATAAAAGAAATTCCGACCCCTTTCGACCACTTAATATTCGAGGCTTCGGCACAATCAGGATCAAAATCCAAAGCAAAGGAAGAATCCTCAGCTTTCTTGACAACCTCATCTTTAAAGCGCTTCAAATCTTCTACCAGCATAGTTCTACCTTATCGTTTTAAATAAAATACCGTCAAACAGCGACTGCTTAACCTCGGAAAGTGCGCTGAGAAATTCCTCTCGACCATTGGCTACGGAAAGCTTATCAAAGACATATTGCTTATAGGCTTTGCCGTGCACACCCGCACCTTTGTGAGGGGTGGCAGTTGTACCTGGAACCCTTGCAGACTCGGTATTGGGCAGCCAAATCCCATTACGCTTATCATTTATATCAATGTCCAATTCATCCATCTTTTTCCGGAGTGCAATCATCCTCGCATCTTTCGAGTTGGACATCACAATATGATGCGCATCATACTGACCTCCCCCCTGTGGACTTATCCCGAGTTCTTTTCGAAGAAGCTTGGCATCTGAGTTGCACGACAGACCTAGTTCATCGATCCACCCTATAGGGCTAGGTGCATATTGATATAAATTATCTCCACCTGCTAGACCGATGGGGTCTTGTGTCAGAAATCTCCCGATTTCAGGGACATAGAATCGGAACGTGTTGTAGTGCAGCCCCGTTTCGGCATCAAAGTACTGACCTTGGAAGCGTAGGTTCTGCTCCACCTCATTGACCGCTAGCTGCTCTATCTCACCCCACGAGCGATATGTCGCCTGCCAAACGATTTTGCCGTCACTGTCCGTCAGCTCCAGCGGCGTACCAATCTGGTCCGTATGGAAGTAATAGACCTTCTGCCCTTCCCCTTCAACCTGATCAACCCGCGCCAACGGCGCATAGCTACCCGGCTCGTACAGGTACAAGATGCTCTGCGTAGGTGTCTCCTCACGCAGCATCCTCAGCCCCTGCCAGAGGAAGCGCTTCTGCTCGACCTCGCCATTGATTTCAGCCTGTTTGGCCACCCGCCGTCCCAGGCTGTCATACCGGTACTGCCCGGTGCTCTCCAGTCTGTCACCGACATACGTTTCAGCTTTAACCAGCCGGTTCTCACAGTCATAGCTGAAGTACTGCAGCTTGCTGTGCCCCGAGCGCTTCTCGATCAGGTTGCCCCACGGGTCGTAGCGATACTCCTGATCCCGCCACTGTTTGATCCGGTTGTCCCTGACCTTGTCGAACTGCCGCGCATTGAAGTCCAGGCGGTTGGCTGCCGGGTCGTAGCGGAATTCCTCGCTGCCGATCAACGAGCCGGTATCACGACTGCGCAATTGGCCGTTGGCTTCGTACTCGTACTTGATCTCGCCACGCAGCTTGTCCAGCGTACGCACCAGTTCACCGGCCGGGTCGTACTGGTAACGGCGGTGGATCGGGTTGTAGGCGTGCTCGACCAGCAACGAGGTATTGATGCCAGTGTTATGTACCTGTGAAAGCTTGTCGGCCGGCAAGGTCGAGGCAAACTGCCAGGCCTTGCGCCCCATGGCGTCATAACCGAAGCAACTGGTGAGCTTGCCCTGGGTCCGGTACACCTCGCGGTGCAGGTCATCGCGCTCCATTTCACTGATGACCTGACCATCCAGGTTCAGCTGGTGCAGGTGGCCGCTGCCGTAGTACAGGTGATTGACCTTGCGCCCATCCGGGAGGATCAGCGTGGTCAGGTTGCTGAGCGGGTCGTACTCGTAGCTGAGCGTGCCGTCAGGGGTGATTTCTTTGGTCAGACGGCCGAGCAGATCGTAGGTGTACTCAAGCTTTTCTTCTGTGATCCCAAGCTGCTTGCCGATCCCGCTCGGTTGCCGCTCGATGCTCAGCAACCGGTCACCGTCGTCGTAGACGAAGTCTTGCCGCGTATCGCTATTGAGCTTGGCAATCAAACGGCCAATGGCATCACGCTCAAAGAGCGTATGGCGCTCTGGCCGCTCGGCATTCTCGCCATAGCCAATCTCATCCAGTCGCGTGAGATGGCCAACGACGTTGTAGCTGAAACGCCGGGTCAGGTTATCCACCCGCACTTCTTCGCTTAGCCGGTCCGAAGCGTCGTAGCCAAAGCTGTACGTGGCGTTGTTTTCGTTGACCAGCGCGGTCAGGCGCATGGCCTTGTCGTACTCGTACCGAACCCGCTGGCCCTTGGCATCCTGGCGGCTGCTCGGCAGGCCGCGGGCCGTGCGCATCAGGCGGGTGGTCTGGCCCTTGCCGTCGGTGTGGCTGAGCACCTGACCGTAGACGTTATAGGTGAAGGTTTCCGTGGTGCCGTCCGGGTGGCTGATGCGCAGCACTTCGACGTCGGGCTTGCGCTCAACATAAGCTCTTTGCCACTTCTTGCCCTAGAAACAATCCTTAGTAAACCTTGCGATCTAGAATTCTAAAAAAGCGTCATTTTCAAAATAGTATTTAAAAGCCTCAAAGTAATCCTCAACAGTGGCCGAGGGAAGCTGCTGGTCCGTATAATTAATTACATCCTGTATCATTGGAGTGTCTAGTGTTTCGATCCATCCTTCATTAGCCACCTGCGGCGGGAGATAATCAGTCGAATCTGGGGGAAAGTCACGACTATCTAATGAGAACGCACCCTTTGTATCCAGGGTCCAATTGCTATTTGGTAAATAGAACCAAGAGTCCGGCATTTTATCCAGATTTTCTAGAACTTCCCGTATGCTATAAACTCTCATAACCACCTCAGCACGATGTGTTTTGTAATGCCTTAAATCCACCCTTTTGATTAGGGTGTAAACTGGCTTGCACCGGTCCCTTCGCTTGGTGTTGCGCTCTCGGAATAAGCTCTATATCTTTAGGAGACTGAGCATTATGGTGCCAAGAGTGGTTTGGTGGGCTTCTGTCACTGAAGCCTCCTCTGGGTCCGGGTTGAATATGCTCCACTACTTCAGCGGGTAAAGCAGCCTTAAGCTCAGGGTATTGTAGCGTACGATTGTATAGCTCTTCATTAGCATATTTGAAATGCGCCCCCCTGTTCAAACTATGAATTTCTTGCGGCATCTCTACACTGGTCCATACGCTATATTGTGAACTAGATAGCGGACGGCCGCTACCGTCTACACCAGACCACCCCCACGGATCAATCCAATTGATGGGATTGAGCGTATAAAAATATAAATTTAGCCCACCCGCTAATCCAATCGGGTCTTGAGTAGCAAAGCGCCCAGCTTCCGGATCATAATATCTAAAGGTATTGTAGTGCAGTCCTGATTCATAATCAAAGTACTGGCCTTGGAAGCGTAGGTTCTGCTCGACCTTATCGACAACCAATTGCTTTATCGAACCCCAAGACCGATACGTCGCCTGCCAAACAATCTTGCCATCGCTGTCCGTTAGCTCCAGCGGCGTACCAATCTGATCGGTATGGAAGTAATAGACCTTCTGTGTGAGATGGCCACCGACGTCGTAGCTGAAACGCCGGGTCAGGTTATCCACCCGCACTTCTTCGCTCAGCCGGTCCGAAGCGTCGTAGGCAAAGCTGTACGTGGCGTTGCTCTCGTTGACCAGCGCGGTCAGGCGCTGCGCTTTGTCATGCTAGTAGCGAATCCACTGGCTCTTGGCGTGCTGGCGGCTGTTCACGCGAACTACACTGCAACCGTGAGGTCTGGACCTTGCATTTACGTCAAGGAAATCGCTGTTCTTCATAACCATTAGGGAAGATATTTATTATACTCACCAACTCGCCGGACTCATATTTAAAGCTCACTTCAAAGTCACTAAATGCAGATTCAATATGCTCTTTTTGCCGAACATGTATTTTTTCTAGGCGATTATCAGCGTAGACATAATTTGACTCACTGCATCCGTACTGACCCCAATTCATATCTTTCACCACCGCTCCCTCTTCAAGCAATGAAATCGAGATATTCCTAATTTTTCCGGTGCTGGTAAAATGGACCCGCTCAATACCTCCGCCGCTATAGCGGTAGAATTCCTTATTGATAATTTTTTCAGACTGCCCATAAATCTCCACAAAAACCACTTTGTCATACTCATCCAAATGATACAGATGAGTATTTTTTATATGAGCTGGAATTTTCTTCAAGGCTTTTCCTTTTTTAAATCCGGCCCGCTCGATTTCATATGGGCTGACGTTATATAGCGGCCCCTTGCTTATTACTATTCTTCTCGATCTGTATAAAGCCTCAGACAAACAAGAAGACAGGACCTCCTCAGCTCGCGATTCAATTTCTAGATATTTTCTTTCAAGATCTTTTAAGTTATTCATGCTTTTATCCAGCCTAGAATATTCCGCGGGCAATTTCAGAGTTGATCTTGTTCAACTCACTCAAGAAGTCACCACTGTTATTTATATCGCCCAAGCGATCAAAGACCTTCTGCTTATAAGCATTGGTGTGAATGCTTGCATGATTGGGCAAGGTGCTGCCAGGAGGAAGCTTAACTTTACTATTCGAGGGTAGGAAAATGCCATTTTCCGCAGCATTGATATCTATCCTCAAGCGCTCCATTTTAGTTTGAAGCGCCACCATTCTCACATCACTCGAGTTAGACATGACAATATGGTGCGCCGAGTTCTTAAACGCAGGCTCGGACTTACCCGCTGCCACCATATTAGCTCTAAGTGCTTTAGCATCAGTCGAGCATGTCAATCCCCAAGGATCAATCCATATCATAGGATTCACTGCGTACTGATATAGATTCAAACTACCCGTTAGCCCGATCGGGTCTTGAGTAATAAAGCGACCTGATTCAGAATCATAAAATCGGTAGATGTTGTAGTTAAGCCCCGTTTCGTCATCGAAGTACTGACCCTGAAAGCGTAAGTTCTGCTCAATCTTACTAGCAGACAGTTGCTCTACCGCCCCCCAAGAGCGGTACGTCGCCTGCCAAACAACCTCACCCAGGCTGTCCGTCAGCTCCAGCGGCGT
>NZ_JBICKE010000014.1:0-32236 GCF_043103865.1 Pseudomonas sp. yb_5 | reverse complement strand
CGTAAGGGCGGAAAGGTGACTATGCGCCACCTGCGTGAATGAATACCTACTCGATATGAATGCCCACATCCAAGAAGCAAGAAGCAAATTCGTCTGTTTTGACTCAGCGAACCGTCCATTCGCGATGGCGACACTGACTCACCTTTTCGCCCTTACGGCGAGTCACTTTTTGTCAAACGCGACAAAAAGTAACCAAAAAACGCTGCGCTCCCATCATCCGGCCCCTGCGCTGCGCTCCGGGGTCCCCTCACTCCGGCCTTGCTCCCGGCAGGACCGCGCCGAAGGCCCCATCCTGGGGCCTCAGCGCTTGACGGGCATCCATGCCCGTCACCTGCCTCCGCAAGGCCTGCGTTCGGCCTCCTGAAGTCGCGAAGATCAAGATCAAGATCAAAAGCCAGATCAAAAGCCACATCAAAAGCCAGATCAACAGCCAGATCAAAAGCCAGATCAACAGCTACATCAACAGCAGAGGGTTGGCTGTGCTGATCTTCGTCATTCCAACGCAGCGCCATTTCGCCTATTGTCGATGCTCCCTCCCCAAAACCATTGGCAAACCCATGGAGAACGTCATCGTCATCACCGGCGGCAGCCGCGGCATCGGCGCCGCTACTGCGCTGCTGGCCGCCCGCCAGGGCTACCGCATCTGCATCAACTATCACGCCGATGACCAGGCCGCCGAAACCATCCTCAGCCAGGTCCGCGCCCTGGGCGCCGAGGCCATCGCGGTGCGCGCCGACGTCAGCGTCGAGGATGAAATCATCCAACTGTTCCTGCGCGTCGACGATGAGCTCGGCCCGGTCACCGCACTGGTCAACAACGCCGGCACCATCGGCCAGCAGAGCAGGGTCGAGGACATGTCCGAGTTCCGGCTGCTGAACGTCATGAAGACCAACGTCGTCGGCCCCATGCTCTGCGCCAAGCACGCTCTGCGGCGCATGGCGCGCCAGCATGGCGGGCAAGGCGGATCCATCGTCAACGTATCATCGGTAGCCGCACGCCTGGGTTCGCCCAATGAATATGTCGACTATGCCGCCTCCAAGGGCGCGCTCGACACCTTCACCATCGGCCTGGCCAAAGAAGTGGCAGGCGAGGGCGTGCGCGTCAATGGCGTACGACCGGGCTATATCCATACCGGTTTCCATGCGCTTTCTGGTGATCCGGACCGCGTCAGCAAGCTTGAATCTGGCTTGCCCATGGGCCGAGGGGGGCATCCCGAGGAAGTGGCCGAGGCCATCCTCTGGTTGCTTTCGGACAAAGCCTCCTATGCCACCGGCAGCTTCATCGACCTGGGCGGCGGGCGCTGAGCGCGCCCGTCAAGTCTCCAGCAACTCGCGAACCCGCTCCGCCAGTGCTTCCAGTTCGAACGGTTTGGTCAACACCAGCGTACCTTGCAGCGGTTGGCCGTCGCTGAGCGCCGCGCTCTCATCGTAGCCGGTGATCAACAGCACCTTGAGGTCCGGGTAGCGCTCACGGCAGCGTTCGGCTACCTGGCGGCCATTCAGGCCGCCAGGCAGGCCGACATCGCTCAGCAGCAAGTCTGGCCGTTCGCCACTTTGCAGGTGGGCGAGAGCAGTCGGACCGTTCTCGAAGGCGTCCACCCGATAGCCCAGCTCTTCCAGCACTTCGCCGATCACCAGGCGCAAGGCGGTCTGGTCTTCAACCAACAGAATGCGTTTTGCAGTCTCGCCACTTCTTCGCGAAGGCACGCGCTGCGGTTTGCTGATTGGCGTCTGGGCTGGCGCGTGGTGGCGGGGTAACAGCAGTTCGATACGGGTCCCCTCGCCAGGCACCGAAAGCACCCGTAATTGCCCGCCCGACTGACGCACGAAGCCATAAGTCATGGACAGCCCCAGGCCGGTGCCCTGGCCCATCGGCTTGGTGGTGAAGAACGGCTCGACTGCGCGCTCGACGACGTCAGCCGACATGCCGCTACCGTTGTCGACGATGCTCAGGCGCACGTACTCCCTGGCCGGCAGTTCCAGTGCCAGGGCCTGCTCGTCGTCAAGCTGCAGGTTGTCGCCAATGATCTCGATCACACCACCGGCAGGCATGGCATCACGCGCGTTGATGCATAGGTTGAGCAGGGCGCTTTCCAGTTGTGGAGGGTCGATGAAGGTCGGCCACAGCTGGCTGGCGAAGCGGCTGCTCAGGGTAATCGCCGGGCCGATGGTGCGGCGCAGAAGGTCTTCCATGTCGGCCACCAAGGTGGCCACTTGCGTGGAGCAGGGTTGCAGGGTCTGCTGGCGGGAGAACGCCAGCAGCCGATGCACCAGCGACGAGGCCCGCTGCGCCGCGCTGTTGGACAGCTCCAGCAAGGGCGCCAGGGCGTCGAAGCGTGACTGGTCCAGGCGTTGCCGCATCAGCTCCTGGGCGCCAAGGATGCCACCCAGCAAATTGTTGAAGTCGTGGGCAATGCCGCCACTGAGCTGGCCTACGGCCTCCATCTTCTGTGCCTGGCGCAGCGCCGCTTCGGCCTTGGCCAAGCGTTCCTGCTCCTGCACTCGCTCACTGATGTCATAGGCGAACAGAAACGCGCCCTGTACCTCGCCTTCTGAATCGCGCAAGGCGTTGAAGCGCAGCTCATAATGGCGCAGCACGGGGGGCTTGCCAAAGGTGCCGATCTCGATGAACTGCTCGCCAGCCAGGGCGCGCTGCCACATCGGCAGAATTGGCGTCTGGTCGGCGGTGCCATCCTCGAACAACCCGGGCAGGTAGTCGCCGATTTCGGGTGTCCTCCCGTACAGCAGGTGGAAGTCATGCTTGGCCTGGCGATTGACAGCCAGCCAGCGCAGGTCCCTGTCGACCACATGCACATTGACCACACTGTGATCGACCAGCTCGGCAAACAAGCGGCGCTCCGCCAGTGCGGCAGTCACCCGCTGTTCGAGCTCTTCGTTAAGGCGCTGAAGGGCCTGCTCTGCACGCCGGCGTTCGGTGACATCCTTGAACAATACCGCTACCTGGCGTTTCTCGGCAGGCTCTATGCGAAAAGTGGTCACTGACAGCACACGGCCGGTAGCAACCAGTTCCTGCTCGAAGTGCAGCGGTTCACCGGTGCGAAGCACCGCGCCATAGCGGGCCACCCAGTCATCTGCCTCATCAGGCACCATCTCGCGCAGTTTTTGCCCGACCACGTTGGGGATGCCGGCGTGTTTGGCATAAGCTGCGTTGGCCAGCACATGCACGTAGTCACTCAGCGGGCCATGGGGGCCGTCGAAGAATTCGATAATGCAGAAGCCTTCGTCCATGGTGTCGAACAGTGAGCGATAGAAGTCCTGGCCGTGCCCCTGGAGGCTTGCAAGCCGTTGCTCCAGCAGCGTGTTCTGTCGCTGGAGGTCTTCGACTTGTTGGCGCAGTGAGTTCAGGTCACGAGAAGGCATGCCTGCGTCCGGCAACTGAAAAATCCAGACTTTAACGTGTTCACCTGCAGGCGAATAGCCGCTCAGTGCGACTGGGCAGTGCTCCCCAGCAACCGTTCAAGCACTTGGGCAAGTGCTTGCAGATCGAAGGGCTTGGCCAGCAACTCGGTGCGCGTGTCGGGCGCCTCGCTATCAGAACGAGCGAATGATCCGCCCGAGGGTTTCCATGGCCTGTTCGGCGCCGTCATGCCAAGGGCTGCCGTAATTCAGGCGGATGCAATTGCCGAAGCGTCGGGTGGGCGAAAAAATTGGCCCTGGCGCGATGCTGATGCCTTGGGCCAGGGCCATGTGGAACAGCTTGAGGGCATCCATCTGCTCGGGCAGTTCCAGCCACAGGAAGTAACCGCCGGAGGGCTGGCTGACCCGTGTCTGCGCCGGGAAGTGGCGGGCGATGGCTGCCAGCATGTTGGCCTGCTGGCCCTCCAGGGCGTAGCGCAGCTTGCGCAGGTGGCGGTCGTAGCCGCCGTGTTGCAGGTAGTCGGCGATGGCTGCCTGGGCCGGCATGGAGGCACAAAGGGAGGTCATCAGCTTCAAACGCTCGATCTTCTGCGCAAAGCGCCCAGCGGCCACCCAGCCAATGCGATAGCCCGGCGCCAGGCTTTTGGCGAACGAGCCGCAGTGCATGACCAGGCCCTGGGTATCGAAGGCCTTGGCGGGTTTGGGCGCCTGTTGCGAGTAGTACAGCTCGGCGTACACGTCGTCTTCGATCAATGGCACCTGATGGCGCGCCAGCAACTCCACCAGCGCCTGTTTCTTGGCCTCCGGCATGCTTGCACCTACAGGATTCTGGAAGTTGGTCATGCACCATACGGCTTTTACCGGGTGCTTCTCCAGGGTCTGCGCCAGCACCCCGAGGTCCATGCCCTCGCGCGGGTGCACGGGGATTTCCACGGCCTTGAGCTTGAGCCGCTCCAGCACCTGCAGGCAGGCATAGAAGGCGGGGGCCTCGATGGCTACCAGGTCGCCCGGCTGGGTCACTGCCTGCAGGCACAGGTTCAGGGCCTCCAGTGCGCCGTTGGTGATCAGCAGCTCCTCCATCGGCAGCATCAACCCACCGACCATATAGCGCAGGGCTATCTGCCGGCGCAGCTGAGGGTTGCCCGGGGACAGATCGGTCACCACCATGCGTGGGTCCATGCTGCGGCTGGCGCTGGCCAGTGAGCGCGACAGGCGTTGCAGCGGGAACAGTTCAGGGCTGGGGAAGGCAGAACCGAAGGCAATGGTGTTGGGGTCCTTGATCGAGTCGAGGATCGAAAATACCAAGGCGCTAACGTCGACATCGGTAGACTCGCTCACCGGCTGCAGCGCCTGCGGCTCGCTGAACTGGCGCGGAACGTGGGCGTTGACGAAATACCCGGAGCGCGGCCGGGCCCGGATCAGCCCGCGCCGTTCCAGCAGGTAATAGGCCTGGAACACGGTGGACGGGCTGACCCCGTGGGTCTGGCTGGCGTAGCGCACGGACGGCACGCGCTGGCCGGGGCCCAGCACCCCGGAGCGGATCAGTTCGGCAATGTCATCGGCGAAGCGTTCGTAGCGTTTCATTCTGGTCTTCTGTCGAAGCCTGGCAGGCAAGGTGGCGTGAGTGTAAGGGATCAGCGGTTCATCGGGGCGACGAAGCGACTGTGCGCCACGCTGCGGATAGCGGGGTCGTCACGCTCGCTGATTTCAAAGCTCAGCGTCTGCGAGCTGCTGGTCGGGCGCTCGGCGAGCATCGCCACCGACACCGGCAGTTCGCTCATTTCGCCAGCAGGGATGACCAGTGCGTTATTGCCCTGCAGGGTGAAACCGTCAGCGTCCAGCAGGCGCAATTGATAGTGCTGGGTACGTTCGGTCTTGTTGATGACCTTCAGCAGGTAAATGTTCTCGATCTGGCCTTGGGCGTTTTCGCGGAACAGGCCGCGGTCCTTGATCACATCCAGCGATACCATCGGGCGCAGTTGCAGGGCCATCACCAGTGCCCCGATCATGACCAGCAGCGCGGCAGCGTAGCCCAGCAGGCGCGGGCGCAGCCAGTGAGTGGTACCGCCTTGCAGGCTGTGCTCGGACTTGTAGCCAATCAGGCCGCGGGCATACCCCATCTTGTCCATTACCCCGTCACAGGCGTCGATGCACGCGGCACAGCCGATGCAAGCCATCTGCAAACCATCACGAATGTCGATGCCGGTGGGACACACCTGCACGCACAGCGTGCAATCGATGCAGTCGCCCAGTCCCTGGGCACCGACATCACTGCCTTTCTTACGCGGACCACGGGCCTCGCCACGGCGCGGGTCGTAAGCGACCGCCAGGGTGTCCTTGTCGAACATCACGCTCTGGAAGCGCGCATACGGGCACATGTGCAGGCACACCGCTTCACGCAGCAGGCCGGCATTGATGTAGGTAGCGGCCGTGAAGAACAGCACCCAGAACAGTGCCACACCGCCCAGTTGCAAGCTGAGCAATTCTGCGGCCAGTGGCCGGATCGGGGTGAAGTAGCCGACGAAGGTCAGCCCCGTGAGCACGCCAATGGCCAACCACAGGCTGTGCTTGAGCGTGCGGCGGGCCAGTTTGTTCAGGCTCCAGGGCGCCGCGGCCAGCTTGATGCGCTGGTTGCGGTCGCCCTCGGTAACCTTTTCGCACCACATGAACAGCCAGGTCCAGGTACTTTGCGGGCAACTGTAACCGCACCAGACACGCCCGGCGTAGACGGTGATGGCGAACAGGCCAAAGGCACAGATGATCAGCAGCGCCGACAGCAGGATGAAGTCCTGTGGCCAGAAGGTGGCGCCGAAGATATGGAACTTGCTGTTTCCCAGGTCCCACAGTACGGCTTGGCGGCCGTTCCAGTTCAGCCAGGCCGTGCCGAAGAACAGCACGAACAGGGCGCCGGAAAAGCCGATGCGCAGGTTACGGTAAAACCCGGTAAAGCTGCGGGTATGGATACCGCTGTCGGTGCGTCGTGCTTGGATGCTGGCTGGGGCGGTGGCGATCTCTGTAAAAGGGATTCTATCGTTCATGGTTCGGTGCTCATCAGGCCTCGATCAGGCATGAGCACTATGGCGCTGAAGCTGTTATCAGCACAGGTTCAGATTTTACGATAAAAACCATATCAGATTTGCCGCGTAGCCCCGCCAGGCCTCATATCACCGAGCCTGGCGCGCTGGCCTTCAGATGCCTGCGGCTATCCACCGCACCCGCCACGGTCAGTGCATCGGCCTCGGTTTCGGTAATGGGCACGCGTTGGCCGGCCAGAATGGCCACCGACATGCGCAACTGCTCGTCGGTGATGATCTCGATGTCCGGGCCTTCGCCCTCGATGCGCAGGTCTTCGCCGATCAGTGTGCAGCGGCGGGTGGTTTCGTCGATTTCAATGGGCATGGTGGGGTCCTCCTGGGGTGGTTACAGGGTGGACCGCGGTCAGGGGCCAGTTGCTGCATCAGCAGGCTGAGCGGCACTTTGCATTGCGTGCAGAGGTCAACCTGAAAACACATGCTCAGGCAGGGGAGCACCGCGATGGATGTCATCTGGCAAGCAATCCAGGCCGAATTCGCCGATGTCACCGATGAGCGCGAGGTCACGCAAATCCTTGTGCGCTTGCTGATGGCTGCTGTGCTTGGCGCAATACTGGGCTTCGAGCGTGAACACAAGGGCAAGTCTGCCGGGGTGCGTACCCACATGCTGGTCTCGCTGGGCGCCGCCCTGTTCATGCTGTCACCCAGCATGGCAGGGGCCGATGACCAGGCGCTAAGCCGGGTGATCCAAGGCATCGTTGCCGGTATCGGGTTTCTCGGTGCGGGTACCATTCTGAAGGGTAACGGCCAGGACACCAGCCATGTGAAAGGCCTGACGACCGCTGCCGGGCTATGGATGACGGCTGCCATCGGTACGGCGGCCGGCATGGGACGCGAAGCCACGGCGCTGATCAGCACGGTACTGGCCCTGCTGGTACTGGGCACGATGCCGTTGATGGTGGAAAAGGTCGAAGGGCAGGATGAGGAGAAGCAAGAGGAGGAAGAGGGCAGGAAGCACTGAGGGGAGCCGAAGCTCCCCTCAAAGCGTTGTTGCCTGCTCTTTTTTTATTATTGGGACCGGCCTTTTGTTGTTTTTGTCGGCTTGTCCTGGTGCTGCGGGCGACCCCCATGCGGGGTCAAGAGCAAACGTATTTTTTTGAGCGCTGACCTGCTGTCATCATCGCTGATCCGAACCTGGCTGCCGCTACCTTGAGGTAGTTTTATTGTTCTGTGCCAGCCCGCGGGGCGAACCCCTGAAAAGCGTGTCGACTCCAAAAAAATCTGCTTGCTACGCCTCTGCCGTGTTGTTCTTGTTATGTCAGAGCCGTTACCTGTTGTTTTTATTGGGTATCGCGTTTTTTTTGTTGTTGTACCAGAGATATAGCAGGGTGCGTGCCAACTTTTGAAAACCCTTTAAAATCAATGAGTTAAGAATTTTGGTCGACACCACCCAGCCTGAAATTCTGCCGATTTGTTTCCCTGTTACCCGATTTTTTGCTGTGAAATGTGCGGGAGGTAACACTTCACCCACACCGATGTGACACCCGTGTGACCTATTTAGCGCTACACGCCCGCGCTACCCGCGACCCATTGTCGCGGCCCAGCACGCTGCTGATGCGCTGGCCGGCGGCTATCAGCCGGCCCAGGTCGATGCCGGTCTCAATGCCAAGCCCTTGCAGCAGGTACACAACGTCCTCGCTGGCGATATTGCCGGTAGCACCCTTGGCGTAAGGGCAGCCGCCCAACCCGGCTACCGAGCTGTCGAACACGCTGATGCCTTCAAGCAGGCTGGCATAGACGTTGGCCAGGGCCTGGCCGTAAGTGTCATGGAAGTGTCCGGCCAACTGCTCGCGCGGCACCTGGGCCGACACCACCTCGAACAGGCGCCTGGTGTCACCTGCAGTACCGGTGCCGATGGTGTCACCCAGCGAAACCTCATAGCAGCCCATGTCGTGCAGGGCGCGGGCCACCGGGGCCACCTGCTCGGCGCTGACCTTGCCCTCATAAGGGCAGCCGAGCACGCATGACACATACCCGCGCACGCGCACGCCGTGGCTGCGCGCAGCGTCCATGATGGGTTCGAAGCGCTTGAGGCTCTCGCTGATCGAGCAATTGATGTTGCGTTGCGAGAACGCTTCGGAGGCTGCAGCGAATACCGCTACTTCCTTGACCCCCGCAGCCAGGGCGTCCTCGAAACCGCGCAGGTTCGGCGCCAGCGCGGCATACGTCACACCGGGGCGCTGCTGGATGCCGGCGAATACCTCGGCAGAGCCGGCCATCTGTGGCACCCACTTGGGGGACACGAAACTGCCCACTTCTATATAGGCCAGGCCTGCTTCGGTGAGGTCGTTGACCAGGCGCACCTTGTCGGCGACGCTGATGGGCTGGGCTTCGTTCTGCAGGCCGTCGCGGGGGCCGACTTCGACCAGGCGGACGTGTTTAGGCAAGGACATGGCGGATTTCCTGTGGCGTTCAGCGGTGGTCTTTGTTGTTCAGGGTGGCGGCCAGGGCTTGTTCGCAGCGCTCCTGGGCGGTATCCAGTTCCAGTTGCATCTGGTGAATGTCCAGCATCTGCTGCTCCAGCTGGGCGCGGCGCTCGGCGATCTTCGCCAGCATGCTGTTGAGCTGTTTGAGGTTGCCGCTGGTGGGGTCGTACAGTTCGATCAGCTCGCGGCACTCGGCCAGGGAAAAGCCGATGCGCTTGCCGCGCAGGATGAGCTTCAGGCTGACCTTGTCGCGCGGTGAGTAGATGCGTTCCAGGCCACGACGCTCAGGGCTGAGCAGGCCCTGTTCTTCGTAGAAGCGGATAGCGCGGGTGGTGATGTCCAGCTCGCGGGACAGGTCGGAGATGCTGTAGGTCTGAGTGCTCATGCTCGGGCTCGGCGTGGGGTGTGCGGATATCCTGAGGGCAGGTTGACGTATACGTCAAGAAGAGGCCGGTATGGATTATTCAGACAACCCCGATCTGCGATACCCATTGGGCGTTTGCCCACTCAAGCGCTTGAACCACCGGGCGAAGTAGGTCGGGTCGGTAAACCCCAGGCTGTCCGACAACTGCCCGATGCTCATCCGCGTGTAGATCAGGTTGCGTCGCGCCTCCAGCAACAACCGCTGGTGCACCACCTGCAACGCAGTCTGGCCGCTCAGCGTCCGGCACAGCTGGTTCAGTTGCAAGCTCGGAACATTCAGCCGCGCGGCATAGTCTTCAACCGACAGATGCTCGCGGTAATGCGCTTCGACCAGGCGCAAGTACTGCCCCAGCAACAGGCGGTCACGTTCATCGCGGTTACGCGGCGCCAGCCCTAGCTGCTGGCGGCGGCTGATCCACACCATCAGCGCGGTCACCAACGCTTCGAGCATCGCCGCGCGAGCCGGGGCATTGCCCTGGTACTCCCGCTGCAAGGTGTCGACCAGGCTGCGCAGGTGCACGCGGTCATGGCCCAGGGGGTAACACGCTGGCTGGGCCAGCACCGTCAGTGGCGCGCCCAGGCGCTGTTCCAGGTTCGCTACAAGGGCGGTACCAAAGGTCAGTACATAGCCCTGGATGTCGGCGCTGAAGCGAAAACCATGCACGGTCATCGGCGGCACTACCTGGATCGCCGCTTCGCCGATGGCACTGCGCATCCCCTCGATCTCCACCTGTGCCTGACCCCGCTGTACATACAGCAGCTGGAACAGCTCGGCATGCTGGTGCGGCTTGATCTCCCAGTGATGCAGGCGGCTGCGCGCCGGGATCGATTCGCAGTGCAGCAGGTCGGTACCGGGCCAGGCCTGATTTTCGCCATACAGCTTGAACAACGGGACGCCGGGGAGGGTGGATTTCATCTGGGCTGACCTGTCCGTTAATCGAACGCTTTTCGTAAAAGTGCAGGTTTTTTATGGAATAGCACACTTAAGAAGCGTTTTCTGCCAGTAAAAATGCAATGGCAAACCCTAACAGCAGATGCCGCCCCGCTGCCAGTTCCGGGCCGGTATCGTCCGAACAGAGACAACAACAATGAAAACTCAGGTTGCAATTATTGGTGCAGGTCCGTCTGGCCTGCTGCTGGGCCAGCTGCTGCACAAGGCCGGTATCGATAACATCATCGTCGAACGCCAGACCGCCGAGTACGTACTAGGCCGCATCCGCGCCGGGGTGCTGGAGCAAGGCACGGTCGACCTGCTGCGCGAGGCCGGCGTGGCCGAGCGCATGGACCGTGAAGGCCTGGTGCACGAGGGTGTCGAACTGCTGGTTGGCGGGCGCCGCCAACGTCTGGATCTCAAAGCCCTGACCGGCGGCAAGACGGTGATGGTCTACGGGCAGACCGAAGTCACCCGTGACCTGATGCAGGCCCGCGAAGCCAGTGGTGCGCCGATCATTTATTCAGCCGCCAACGTTCAGCCGCATGAACTGAAAGGCGAGAAGCCTTACCTGACCTTCGAAAAGGATGGCCGGGTGCAGCGGGTTGACTGCGACTATATCGCCGGCTGCGATGGCTTTCACGGCATCTCGCGGCAGAGCATCCCGGAGGGCGTGCTGAAGCAGTATGAGCGGGTTTACCCGTTTGGCTGGCTGGGCCTGCTGTCGGACACACCACCGGTCAATCACGAGCTGATCTACGCCCACCATGAGCGCGGTTTCGCGTTGTGTAGCCAACGCTCGCAAACACGCAGCCGCTACTACCTGCAGGTACCTTTGCAGGATCGGGTCGAGGAGTGGTCTGACGAGCGTTTCTGGGACGAACTGAAAGCCCGTTTACCCGCCGAGGTAGCGGCGGACCTGGTCACAGGCCCCGCGTTGGAAAAAAGTATTGCGCCGCTGCGTAGCCTGGTGGTCGAACCCATGCAGTATGGTCACCTGTTCCTGGTGGGGGACGCAGCGCACATCGTCCCCCCCACCGGTGCCAAAGGCCTTAACCTGGCGGCCTCGGACGTCAACTACCTGTACCGCATTCTGGTCAAGATGTACCACGAAGGGCGCGTCGACCTGCTTGCGCAATACTCGCCGCTGGCACTGCGCCGCGTCTGGAAGGGCGAGCGCTTCAGTTGGTTCATGACCCAACTGCTGCATGACTTCGGCAGTCACAAGGATGCCTGGGACCAGAAGATGCAGGAAGCTGACCGCGAGTACTTCCTGACCTCGCCGGCGGGGCTGGTGAACATTGCCGAGAACTATGTGGGGCTGCCGTTCGAAGAAGTGACCTGATCTGTCATTGCGCAAACCTGGCAATCACGCAGAGAGCAAGGGCTGCATTGGTCAGCGAATGGCTTGCCGGTAATACACCAAGGCTTGAAGTCAAGACTGCGTATGACCGACAGTGCTTCGCTGAATAGGTGATGGCAGGATGCATGACGATGAAATATCCCACCCCGCTGATCGGCGCTCTGTGCCTGCTGGTTACCAGTAACTGGGCCGGTGCCGACCAGGTATTACCCGCACCACCGGAACTGGCCTCCGGCTACCGTAGCGGTTTGCAGCCGGTGCACGCCAGCCGGCACATGGTCGCCGCAGCCAACCCGCTGGCCAGTGAAGCGGGGCGGGCGATGCTGCGTGCCGGCGGCAGTGCGATTGACGCCGCCATTGCCATGCAAATGGTACTGACGCTGGTCGAGCCACAGTCCAGCGGGATCGGCGGCGGGGCGTTCATCCTGTACTGGGATGGCAAGCGCGTGCAGGCATTCGACGGGCGTGAGGCTGCACCTGCGGCGGTGACGGAAGCGCTGTTCCTGCATGCCGATGGCACCCCCATGCCGTTCCGGGCAGCCCAGATCGGTGGGCGTTCGGTGGGCGTGCCCGGGGTGCTGCGTGCCCTGAAACAGGCCCACGAGCAGCACGGCAAGTTGCCCTGGCACGCCCTGTTCGCCCCGGCCATCGCCTTGGCACGCAACGGCTTCGCGGTTTCCGAGCGCCTGCACACGCTAGTGGCCGGGGACCCCTACATTGCCCGCTCACCCGCAATGGCCCGTTACTTCCTGGATGAACAGGGCAGGCCGCTGGCAGTGGGTACGCTCCTGCGCAACCCTGAGTTGGCACAGACCTTGGAGCAGATCGCCGCACAGGGGCCCGAGGTGTTCTACAGCGGTGAAATTGCCGAAGCCATCGTCGCCAAGGTGCGCGGCCATGCCAATGCCGGGTATCTGTCGTTGCAGGACTTGCAGCGCTACCAGGCCAAGGAGCGCGAGCCGTTGTGCGGTCCCTACAAGGCCTGGCGGATCTGCGGCATGCCGCCGCCCTCATCGGGTGGGGTGACCGTCCTGCAGACCTTGGGTCTGCTCGAAGCCGTGCAGCGCACCGCGCCGCAACGCGACCTGGCAGCGTTGCGACCGCTGACTACCTCGTCTCCGGCCCGCCTGGAAGCCCCGCCGTTGGCCGTGCACCTGATCGCCGAGGCCGAGCGCCTGGCCTACGCCGACCGCGCTCAGTACCTGGCCGACAGCGACTACGTGCCGGTCCCGGTCAAGGCCCTGACCGATTCTGCTTACCTGTCCAGCCGCGCGGCGCTGATCGGCGAGCACAGCATGAAACGCGCCCGTCCGGGCCAGCCGCAAGGAGCGGACCTGGCGCTTGCGCCCGACCGCTCGCCACCGCGCATCTCCACCTCTCACCTCAGCGCGGTGGATGACAGCGGCCAGGCCCTGGCCATGACCACCTCGGTGGAGGCCGCATTTGGCTCGCACCTGATGGTCAAGGGCTTCCTGCTCAACAATCAGCTGACCGACTTCTCGTTCATCCCCCACGAGCACGGCAAGCCGGTGGCCAATCGGGTGCAGCCGGGCAAACGCCCGCTGTCGGCCATGGCGCCGACGTTGGTGTTCTCGCGTGCCACTGGCGAGTTTGTCGCGAGCCTCGGTTCGCCGGGCGGCTCGCAGATCATCGGTTACGTGAACAAGGCACTGGTCGGCCTGCTGGATTGGCAGCTCGACCCGCAGCAGGCAGCCGGCCTGCCCAACTTCGGCAGCCGCAATGCCGGCACCGAAGTGGAAGCAGGGCTGAGCAGCCCGGCGCTGATCCGCCAGTTGGCAGCGTGGGGGCATGAGGTGACACCGATGACCATGACCAGCGGCATGCAGATCATCCAGCGCAGCGGCGAGGGTTGGTCAGGCGGTGCCGATCCTCGGCGGGAAGGAGTGGCCCTCGGTGACTAGCCGTGATAGAACGCAGACTTGCCATTCAGTAGTTGAATACCCAGATGTCTATCAGCGTGAAATCGAATAGGGCCCTGTTCGACCTCGACCTGCTACGCGCCATTGTCGTGGTGGCCGACTGCGGCAGCTTCACCACCGCTGCCGCGCGGCTGCATTCGACCCAGTCGACGATCAGCCAGAAGGTGCGCCGCCTGGAAGACATGGTCGGCCACCGCCTGCTGGTGCGGGGCAACCGTGACGTGCTGCCGACCGACGCCGGGCAGACTTTGCTCGGCTATGCCCGGCACATGCTGGCCCTGAACGATCAGATGCTTGAAGCCCTGGCCGGGGCGATGGTGGGCACCACGGTACGGCTTGGCGTGCCCGAGGACTTCGTGGGCGGGCGTACCACCAATGCGCTGTCGGCATTCAGCCGGCTGCACCCACAAGTGAAGCTCGAAGTGACCAGTGGCTTGTGCCGTGACCTGAGCCAGGCCTACGACAATGGCGAGCTTGACCTGGTGCTGCTCAAGCAGCGGCGCAACAGCCGTGAGGGCGTGGCCTGCTGGCCAGAGCGTCTGCAGTGGATTGACAGTGCACACACGCCCGCCTTCGAGCTGGACCCGATCCCGTTGGTCACCTTTCCGCCACGCGGCCTGTACCGCGAGGACATGATCAGCGCCATCGAAGGCATGGGCCGGCGCTGGCGTATCAGCTTTACCAGCTCGAGCCTCAGTGGCATCCAGGCTGCGGTCGCCGATGGCATGGGTATCAGCCTGCTGCCGCCCAGGGCGGCCACCGGCGAGCACAGGGTGTTGGGGGCCGGGCAAGGGCTGCCGGAGGTCGACAGCTATGAGATCGTCATCGTGCACCGGCCGACGGCGGATGTGATGGTCAAGGCGTTGGCCGAGGTGATGACACAGTTGCTGGCGGGCGGTGGGATCTGACGATCTGTGGGCGATGCGCTTGCACATGACCCAAAGCCCACACACACTTTCGACCAACCCGATTCAATGTCAGGCAACCCGTCGGATGCGCCTTTTGCCAGCGCGGCCTCGGGTGTGGCTGAACAGGTCTTTCGGGTCGTCCTCAACCCACGGCACCAGGTCGATCTTGGTGCCCATCCCGCGTTTTTCGGCTTGCTGTAGTACGTACCGTAGTACGGTGTAGTCTTCCAGGGCGAAGCCCACCGAATCGAATACAGTGACCTGGCTGTCGCTTTGACGGCCTTCGGTTTCACCGCGCAGCACGCGCCACAGGTCGACCACCGGGAAGTCCGTCGGCAGTTGCTGGATCTCACCTTCGATACGGGTTTGCGGCTCGTACTCGACGAACACTCGGGCGTTGCGCAGTACATCAGCGTGCAGCTCGGTCTTGCCTGGGCAGTCACCCCCCACGGCGTTCAGGTGCATACCGGGCTCCAGCATGTCGGGGGTAATGATGGTGGCGTAGGCCTTGTCGGCCGTCACCGTGGTGATGATGTCCACGCCTTTCACTGCCTCGGCTACCGAGCTGGCCCGGCGGATGGTCAAGCCGCTGTATTCCTTGAGGTTGGCGATAAGCTTGGCGGTGGCCAGCGGGTCGGTGTCGTAGGCGACGACTTCTTCGATGCCCAGGTGCGTGTGGAAGGCCAGGGCCTGGAATTCGCTTTGTGCGCCGTTGCCGATCAGCGCCATCTTGCGCGCGTTCGGGCGGGCCAGTGCCTGGGCAGCCATCAGCGAAGTTGCTGCGGTGCGCAGGGCGGTGGCGATGGTCAGTTCGGACAGCAGCACCGGGTAACCGGTGTCGACATCGGCCAGCACACCGAAGGCCATCACCGTATGCAGGTCGCGTGCAGTGTTGGCCGGGTGGCCGTTGACGTATTTGAAGGCATAGCGGTTTTTGTCGGCGACCGGCATCAGTTCGATCACGCCCACTTCCGAGTGGCTGGCAACGCGCGCGGACTTGTCAAACGCCTGCCAGCGTTTGAAATCGTCCCGCAGGGCAGCGGCAAGCTCGCCAATAAACGGCGCTACGCCAATGTCATGCACCAAGTCCGACATGGTTGGAACATCAATGAAATGCGTCATGCTCTTGCACCTTGTTATTGTGCGCTTGCCCCAGCAACGCGGGGTAAGCGCTTGAGATTATCGAAGTGAAGCCGCATGAACATTTTGATTACAGACTGCGTCAATCGGAAGCATGCAGGTTGTCAGTTTCGTCAGGCTTCTGGACAATCTGCTAACCCAACGTAGCAATCTGATTATTTGGCAGGCTTATGGACACGATCGATCGGGAACTGATTGCACTGTTGCGGGACAACGCGCGTACCCCTGTGCTGACCCTGGCGAAGAAGCTGAAGGTGGCCAGGGCAACGGTGCATAACCGCATCACCCGGCTCGAAGAGCAGGGTGTGATCATCGGTTACACGGTACGTTTGCGCTCCGATGCGCTGGACCAGGGCGTGCGGGCAATCACCAGCATCGGCATCAGCGGCCACCATGCCGCAGAGGTCAAGCACGCGCTGCGCGGGCATCCCAATGTGGTGGCCATCCACACCACCAATGGCCGCTGGGACCTGATGGCAGAGCTGCGCGCCGACACCCTCGAGGCGTTCGACCGGGCGCTGAACGCCATCCGCTCGATCCCGCATATCGAGAATACCGAGACCAGCATCCTGCTTTCGACTTACAAGATGTGACCGCTGAGCCAGGCCTTGGCAGGTGTATTGCGCAAAATACACCTGCCAACCTGCTGTGGGACTGCGGCGTGGCGGCACTTCAAGGTTGGCGCTCAGCCACCGCCCGCAACGTACGCAGCGTGACCACCGCTGTATCCACCATGAACCGGTTGGCCAGCCAACTCGGCACATCCCCGGCAGGGGCGGCCTGCAACTGGTAGGTCACCTCGGTCACCCGTTCACCCAGTGGCTTCATCCGCCACTTGCCACTCAGGTGCCGTACCCGGATCAGTCCGTCAACCTTGGGGATCCTGTCGGGCTCGGCGCTCAGGTGACGCACCAGGGTACCGTCGGCCAGGCGTTCGCTGGTCACTTTCAGCACGATGTCCCGCGGCCTCGTCGGCCATGGTGGGTTGGTGGTCAGGTACACCCAGGTGCTGTCACCTTCCACATCCAGCAGTCGCATCTGGTCACAGGCATACAGCCACTTGCAGGCTACGCGCAGGTTATCCTGCAGGCCAGTGAGCGTGCGCACGCTGGCTTTCATGGTACTGACACCACGAAACTGCTGGTAGGGCGTGGCGCTTGGGTCCTTCAGGTACACGCGAATGCCTTCGCGGTCGTAGGCCAGATCCCAGCCATCGGTGGCCAGGGCAGAGGTGCACAGCAGCAAGGTCGCGATCAGCAGGCAGCGGTTCATGGCCGTACCCTGCAGGGGTGGGTGTTTTCAGTATGCGCGGCAAACAGAAAGCCCGCCAGGTTGGCGGGCTTGCGGGCGTCAGCCTGGGCTTAGCGCTTAGGGTTCAACGTCAGGTGTACGTGACGGTTCACGTCCTTGTACAGCAGGTAGCTGAAGTTGCCAGGTCCGCCGGCGTAGCAGGCCTGCGGGCAGAAGGCGCGCAGCCACATGAAGTCGCCGGCTTCCACTTCGACCCAGTCCTGGTTCAGGCGGTACACCGCCTTGCCTTCCAGCACGTACAGGCCGTGCTCCATCACGTGGGTTTCTGCGAACGGAATCACACCGCCCGGCTGGAAGGTGACGATGTTCACGTGCATGTCGTGGCGCATGTCGGCCATGTCGACAAAGCGGGTGGTTTTCCAGCGGCCTTCGGTGCCCGGCATCTCGATGACGGTGGCGTTGTCGCGGTGGGTGACGAAGGACTCCGGTACATCCAGGCCTTCAACCTTCTGGTAGTGCTTGCGCAGCCAGTGGAAGGTGACGTTGGACTTGCTGTTGTTGCGCAGGCTCCACTCGGCGCCCGGGGCCAGGAAGGCGTAGCCGCCAGGTACCAGGGTGTGGTGTTTGCCTTCGACGGTGATGTCCAGTTCGCCTTCGACAATGAACACCACGGCTTCCGCATCAGCGTCCAGCTCAGGGCGCTCGCTGCCGCCTTCCGGGGCCAGTTCGACGATGTACTGGGAGAACGTTTCGGCAAAACCGGTCAGCGGGCGCGCGATGACCCACATGCGCATCTTGTCCCAAAAGGGCAGGTGGCTGGTGACGATGTCACGCATCACGCCTTTAGGGATGACGGCATAGGCTTCGGTGAACATGGCACGGTCAGTCAGCAGCTCGGTTTGAGCCGGGTGCCCACCGTGTGGGGCGAAGTACGAATGGTTCGACATGGACGATCTCGACTTGTTGTTCTCTCCCCATGCCTTGAACCGCACCGGCCGGTGCGGCGCAGGGGATGTGACCACAGAATAGGGGCGAGCGCGGGCCATCCACAAATTAAATGTTGGAATACCCGGTATTAGAATGATGAATGCTGACTTGGCGCCCCACGTGCTGTTCCGGCAACTGGCCACCGCGGCCATACATCATGCTTACCCGACCAACAGCGAGCTTCCCTGCATGGCCGCGCTAACGGATAATCCCCCACATTCCAATAAACAGCCTGTGAGTGGGTATGAGTGATTCCGTAGTCGGCCTCGGCCAGCCTGAAACCGAAGGGGTGCGCAAAACGCGCAAGAACAACCCTGAGAAAACGCGCGAGGACATCCTCCAGGCCGCCATCAACGAGTTCGTTCAGCAAGGGCTGGCCGGTGCCCGCGTCGACGCCATCGCCGAACGCACCGCCACTTCCAAGCGCATGATCTACTACTACTTCGGCAGCAAGGAGCAGTTGTATTGCGAGTGCCTGGTGAAGTTGTACGGGGATATACGCAAGACCGAGCAGAGCCTGGACCTGGAGTCGTTGCCGGCTGAGCAGGCGATCCGCCGGCTGGTGGAGTTTACTTTCGATCACCACGACCGCAACGTCGACTTCGTGCGCATCATCTGCACCGAAAACATCCACTATGGCGAGTACGTCAAGCAGTCGCCGGCCATTCGCGAAATGAGCAGCCTGGTGCTGGAGGCCTTGGGCAACACCCTGCGCCGTGGCGTTCAGGAAGGCGTGTTCCGCGCTGGCATCGAGGTTATCGACCTGCACATGCTGATGAGCTCGTTCTGCTTCTACCGGGTGTCGAACCGCCATACGTTTGGCGAGATCTTCCAGATCGACCTGTCTGATGAGCAAATAAAACTGCGCCACAAAGCCATGATCTGTGATGCGGTATTGCGCTATATCCAGCTCGAGCCGCGTACCTGAGATTGCTCGAGCGCCTGGGCTGACTCGAAGCCTGGGTCACTCGCCCAGCCGTTGCTCGCGCGACGGCGGGTAGCCGAAATACGCCGCATAGCATTTGCTGAAGTGCGACACCGAGACAAACCCGCAGGCCACTGCCACTTCCATCACCGACAGGTCGGAATACTGCAGCAGCCGGCGGCTCTTGGTGATGCGCAGCTCCATGTAATAGCGCCGGGGCGACGTGCCCAGCTGGGCCTGGAACAGGCGGTCGATCTGCCGCCGCGAGCGCCCGCTATAGGCGGCCAACTGGTCGAGGCTGAGGGTTTCCTCCAGGTTATTTTCCATCAGCTCGACAATGGTGCGCAGGTGCAGGCTCATGGACTTCTTCGCCCCCGGACCCACCTGGCGGTAGCGCGCTCCGGAAAATGACAGGATTTCCTCGACGCCTTCGGCCAGGCCATCACCGTACAGCCGGCGCACCAGGCCCAGCATCAGCTCCATGGCGCCATTGGGGCTGGCGGCGCTGAGGCGGTCACGGTCGAGGGTGAAGCTGGCCGGGGTGATGCGGGTTTGCGGGCTGCGTTCGGACAGGCTGGCGCGTTGCTCGGGGTGGATGCTGCAACCGTAGTCGTCCAGCACCCCGGCGCGGCCAAGGAACCAGGCGCCGTTCCACAAGCCGCCCAAGGCCATGCCGTGGGCCGCGCAATCGTCCAGCAGGCGATCGAGTTCCGGGTACTTCAGGGGGGTGCGCAAGCCGCCACAGACCACCAACAGGTCCAGCTCCTTCAGCGCCGCGGCGGACAGCTCGGTGGCCACCAGTTCCAGCCCCAGGTCGCTGAGCACCCGGTCGCCGTCCAGCGACAGCGGGGTGAACTGGAAGCTGTCGGCACGTAGCAGGTTGGCCGTGACCAGCACGTCCATGGCCACAGTGAAGCTGGCCATCGAGAAGTGTTCGAGCAGGATAAAGTCGACCCGATAGGGCGCCTGGACATTGGCGCTGCTGGTTTTGAGCCGTAGCATGTTGCTGGTGCTGGTCTTTTTGCTGAACTGGCGTGGCGTGGGCACTCTGGACTCCGCTTCCTGGCTGGCCCGCAGAGTGTGGACGGTGCCCGGAGGAAAGACAATCTCCCTGGTGGCTGTGTCGTATTACAGGTCGTGTTCAGGCAAACCAGCCTGTCCTGATGCTTTACCGCTATGCTGACCTCCCGTCATTGAGGATGCCCCTGATGAGATATGCCGCTGTCGTGTTGCTTAGCCTATTGCCGTTGCTGGCCAACGCCCTGGAGCAGGGCGACAAGCTCGCCCCGTTCACGCTGCTCGACCAGTACGACCAGGCCTACAGCCTTGCTGCCGACACGCAGATTCTGCTGGTGGCGCGCGATATGGACGGTGCCAAGCTGGTCAAGGCGGCACTGGCCGAGCAGCCCAAGGGCTACCTGGAAGCACGCGCCGCTGTATTCGTGGCCGACATTCAGCGCATGCCTGCGCTGATCAGCAAACTGTTCGCGGTCCCGGCCATGCGCGATTACAGCTACCGGGTGCTGCTCGACCGTGATGGGCGAGTGGCCAGCCGTTACCCCGGGCAGGAGGGCCAGGTGCAGTGGTTGCAACTGCAGCAGGGTGTGCTGGTCAGCCAACGGGCGTTCACCGATGCAGCGGCGTTGAAGGCTGCACTGGAGAATGCACCACGGCAATGAGGCCCTATCGCCGCGCCTGCAAAGAGGCGCGGTGAGTCAAATCAATCTGAACCCTCAGCGCTTGCAGCAACCCAACCCAATACATGCCATTGGGAGAGCGCTCATGGAAATCGGTACGATCTGGATCATCATCGCGGCCTTGGTCATCCTGCTGGAGATCTGGGTCATCTGGCACATCATCGGCAGTGAACGGCGCGCTGAGCGCAAGATGCTGTGGATCGTCTTCGTGGTCTACGCGCCATTCCCCGGTTTGCTGTTCTGGGCCTGGCGCGGGCCGCGAGCGGTGAAGGGCAGGGCGGTGTTGCAGGAAAAATGACGGTTTGCGGCCTCGGGTGCGGGGGCGCCTGAGGCCGTCGAGGTTCATTTGGGCAGGATGTTGAAACGCATGGCAGGGCCCAGCCCGTCCACCATCAGGCAGCCGTAGAACTTCACGGTAGAGAGTACGCGCAATTCCTTGAGCGCGTCATGGATGTAGTCGCGGACCAGCTTTTCAGCTTCCCGCTTGCGGTCAGCGAGTGTAGGGCCTTTGAGCGTGAGCACGCCAAGCAGTGTGGTTTCAATGTGCTCGACGGTGTCCAGGCCGAGCTTTTCCCGCAGGTGCAGACGCGCCTGTGCCGCATCGGTTTCGTCGTCTGGAGCGTTGTGCGGCTTGATGGTATAGGCCAGCTGAAAATCAAATTTGCTCATGGGTTTTTCCTTGTTGGTTAAAGGCCTCCATGCCGGGCTTTGCAATCTTGGCTCTGTACGAAAAGCCTTGATACTTGTTCATGGTGCGTTGAAAACAGCCTCGGAATGCTCATGTACTCCAGTACAGTCGGGCGCGACCCCGGCCGTTCCTCGGCTGTTTTCGCCTTGCCTGACCTGCATCTCAAGACTTTTCGTACAGAGCCTACGGCCTTACAGCCTCCGCGCAAACACACGCGTGGTTCTGACATGACGATGCTTTGTACGAATTCTCCTACTTTATGCTTGACCTCGAGTTAACTTTAGGTCCGATACTCCGACGCTCTTCCAACCGAGCGAGGGCTTGTCGTGACCCCATCAAGCGCATTCCAGCTAAGCAACCCCGAAGGCCTCTACGACCCCAGTGGCAACGCCTACTCCCATGTCGCCGAAGTGCGCGCTGACAGCCGTCTGCTGTTCATCGCCGGTCAGGGTGGGGAGGATAGCCAGGGCCAGTTGTCACCCTTGTTCGCCGAACAGGCCCGTCAGGCGTTGGCCAACCTGGAACTGGCCCTGGCGTCGAAAGGTGCCAGCCTGGCCCAGGTGTTCAAGCTGACCCTGCTGGTTGTCGAGCACTCCGAAGCGCGCCTGCAGCAATGGGTGGCCGAGGCCGACAGGGCCTGGGGGCGGCACATGAAACCGACCTGCACGCTGATACCGGTGCCCCGGCTGGCGCTGGATGGCATGCTGGTGGAAGTCGAAGCCGTAGCCGCCGTCTAGCTCAAAACCTGAAAAGCCGGCGCGGTCGCCCGCAGGCGCGGGTTTACCCGCGAACACCGGCGTAGCCGGTGCCATCCTGCACGGTGGATTCTTCCTTGTATATCGGTGCCGGTCCTGACTAAATGCCGCTATAACAACAATCCCGCTCAGAGGTGACCACACCATGAGTACAGGCACGACAACGCTTACTGACCGCAAGACCAGCGCCTGGCTTTGGCCTGCCCTTTTCAGTCTGGTGGCGTTTGCCGCCAACTCGGTGTTCTGCCGGCTTGCGTTGAAAGACGGGGCTATCGACCCGGTATCCTTCACCGTGGTACGCCTGGCCAGTGGTGCGCTGTTTCTGTGGGTGCTGATTCGCCTGCGCAAACCGGTGCAAACCATGGGCGGCAGTTGGTGGGGCGGCCTGGCCCTGTTCCTGTACGCGTTCCTGTTTTCTGCGGCGTACCTGCAACTGGGCGCAGGTGCAGGGGCGTTGTTGCTGTTCGGTGCTGTACAGATCACCATGTTCGGTTTTGCCTGGTACAGGGGCGAATACATCACGGTACGCATGCTTCTGGGCATGCTGATCGCCTTTGCCGGCCTGCTGGTGCTGCTGTTGCCCGGTGCTTCGGCGCCGCCCTTGGCCAGTGCCTTGCTGATGGCCCTGTCCGGCGTGGCCTGGGGGGTGTATACGCTACTGGGCAAAGGCTCGCCCAGGCCGCTGGCCGACACTGCCGGCAATTTTGCCCGCAGCCTGCCTTGCCTGGTGCTGCTGCTACCGATGCTGTTGCTGGGCGCCGGCCCGCACCTCACGCCGCTTGGCTTGTTGTATGCCTTGGGCTCCGGTGTGCTGGCTTCTGGCGCAGGCTATGCCGTGTGGTATGGCGTGGTCAGGCAGGTCAGTGCACAACAGGCGGCGACCCTGCAGCTGAGTGTGCCGGTGATTGCCGCACTGGGCGGGGTTGCCCTGATCGGCGAGCCGCTGTCGTTGCGCTTGTTGATCGCCTGTGCGGTGGTGTTGGGCGGCATTGCCCTGGCGCTGGCACCACGCCGTTAAAAGAAGTTGCGCTGGGCCTTGAGGGTGACCACGCTGTCGCAATAGGTGTTGATACCTGAGTACGCATCGCAGCCGTCACCACTCAAACTCGAATTGCTGTAGATCAGGTTCAGGTCGATGCCCAGCCAGGGCCGCGACAATTCCAGTGACCAATCGGAAAAGGTATTTACCTGGCTGCCATCACCAATGGTGAACGGTGTGCCCAGGCGGTGGTGGGCGAGTTTGACGCTGAAGTCGACGTCGAACATCGGCAGATGGCCGAAGTCGGCGAACAGCGTGCCCGTGCGGTTGTCGGGGTTGTCACGCAGTGCTCCGCCGAAGCGGCTGCCCAGCACCGAAATACCCCCATACAGGGCGTAGCTGTCGGGGCCTGCGATATTTGGCTGACTGTAATGGATCAACCCTACCTCGTAGCCCAGGCTGCTGTCGAAATGGTGCTTGTAGCCAAGGTAGCTGTCCAGGCGCAGGGTCGAGTTGGGAGTGACCCCCATGCTTGGGGCGTACTGGCCCAGGTACCAGCCATTGGGGTGGCTAAGGTCGAGCCCGCCATGGAATGCGCCGACGGCGCTGGGTGAGATAAGCCCTTGCGCCATGCTGCGCGAGGGAGTGGTGCCGAGTGTAAAGTCGAAATCGCCCAGTTGGCGTTTCATCTGCTGGGCTAGCGACACGGAGCTGAAAAGCAGCGCAGCACTCAGCAACAGAAGGGGCCTGATCATGGTCTCCGTCCTGGAAGGCTTGCGGTTGAGCGGTAGAGGATACCTGCGCAAGTGGAGGGAGGGAACCGCCGGCTAGCCCGTTCAGCCTTTGGTCGAAGGTTCAGCGTCGGCAGCTTCGGTCACGACAGGCAGGTTACCGGCACGCAGGATCACCCGCCGTTGCTGCTCGTAATTGTCCAGCGACAGGCCGCGGCGCTGTAAGGCTTCCAGTTGCAACTGGCGGGTTTCCTCGGCGGTGTACGGGCGCAGTTCAGGGTGGCTGGCACAGCCGCTGATCACGGCGATGGCGAAAACGACAAGGATGGCGGCAAGCTGGCGGGCCAGGGCATTCATCGGTTAGCTCCAGGGCAATCTAGTAGGCAGCGAGGGGATGGAGCTAGGTTATGCGGCCACAGCGCTCGGTAGAAATTGCCCTGCTCGATAGTGACTATCGACGGTTCCGAGGAAGCCCACCTACATCGCATCCTGGACGCACAGGGCCCATCCACTTTCCGTTGCTTTATCAGTGCGTACGCGTAGCCCGCACTTCGCTTGCCGTGCACCCATACTGCTGGCGAAACGCGCGGGTGAATTGCGCCTGGTCGGCAAAACCCCAGCGAAATGCCAGTTCGCCGATGGCCAGGTGGCAATGCGGGTCACGCAATTGCCGGTGCACGGCCTCCAGGCGTTGAAGGCGTACCCACTCGTTAAGGGTGTAGGGCGTGATCGCGAACAGCTTGTGCAGATAACGCAGCGACAGCCCACAGGCGCTGGCGATGGTTTGTGGCGACAGCTCGGGGTCCCCCAGGTTTTGCTGCACATACTGCTCGACCCGCGTCAGGTGCAGGGTGCTGAGGTTGCTACCTTCGCTGCCCAGAACGCGCTCATCCTGTTGCAAGGCCAGCAGCAGGGTGGCAGAAGCCTGTTCAAGCAGTAGATGCCGGGCTGCCGGGGGGCTGGTGTCGAAATGGCGGGCACACAGGTCGAGTTGCTCGACGAAGATGCGCCCCAGGCCCTGACGGGCATCGAAGCAATGCCGGGTATAGCGCTTGTGTCCCAGCAGGTTGGCTTTGAGCGCGCGCTCAGGCAGCTTGAGCACCCACAAGTCGTTCTGCGTGCCGTAGTGGAAGCGGTAGGGTGCATCGCCGCGCTCGACGATGAAACCGCCCGGGCTGCAACTGATCTGGTGGCCGTCCTGTTCGAAGTGCACCTCGCTGCGATGCGGCACGGTCACCAGGTAGAACGCTTCATGGTCCTGGCCGATGTGCGCTTTGCTGCGCGAGTAACCCAGCTGGCTGGAGCGCAGGCGCGACAGGCTGAGCGGTGTGCTCGGCGTACTCCAGCGCTGCAGGTGGCCATCGAACGGCTGTCCGGCAGCAAATTCAAGGCTCAGCGGAAAATAGGTGTCACTGATGGCTTCGGCCCAGCGTACCTGGCGCTCTGGCTGTGGCCAGCCGTGGGTCGAGAGTTCTGTGGGCATGGGGTGGGTCCTTTTTCAAAGAGGGCAGCATTGAAAAAAGGAACTGCAGGCAAGCTACTCAAGCAGCTCTTGTTATTGTACGAACCGCCCGGCAGCGCAAAACTGCCGGGCGGTTATCTGGCCCATGATCGGCGCGCGCCGACCGCAAGATCAACCCCCGCGTGTCACCCGGTAGGTGGCCGAAGGCTCCAGGCGCGCCTGCCAGCCGGGTGGCAGGACAATGTTGGTGGTGTCTTCCTCGATCACGCAGGGGCCATGCACGGTCTGCCCAGGCAACAGGTGGTTGCCGTTGAACACCGGTGTGGGCTGCGATTCACCGTCGGCACTGAACAGCATCGGGCGGACGGATTGCGCGCTGGGGGCGGGGGGCTCGGCCGGCCCCTGCAGCTCGGGTTGCGGCGGGCGTGGCAGGTGGCCGATCACCGAGCACTCCAGGTTCACCAGCTCCACCGGGCTGGCGGGTTCGCTGTACGAGTACAGGGTCTGGTGGCGGCTGTGGAAGCGGCTGATCAGCGCGGCCAGCCCTGCCTCGTCCAGGCTGTGCTGCTGCAGGTCCACACAGCACTCATGAATCTGCCCCAGGTAGCGCATCTCCAGGGTGTAGTGGCAGCTGCTGGCCTGGTCGCCAAAGCCGTCTTCGCGCAGGTTGGCCAGGCCTTGCTGACGCAGTTCGGCGAGGGCCTGGTTGAGTTGCGCCAGGTCGACGTGCCCGGCGTCCAGGCGCATCGACAGGCTGGTGAGCTGGTCGTAGCGCACGTCGGACAGGATCTGGCCGAACGCACACAAGCCCGAGGCCACCTTGGGGATCAGCACGGTGTGCATGCCGATTTCTTCGGCCAGGCGCACCACGTGCATGCCCGCCGCACCGCCTGCGCCGATCAAGGCGAAGTCACGCGGGTCGTGACCACGCTCGATCGATACGCGGCGGATGCCGTTGACCATGTTCAGGTTGACCAGGGTGGTGATGCCGAATGCCGCGCGTTCCACACTGATGCCCAACGGTTCGGCGACCTTGCTCCGGATGGCGTCCAGCGCGGCCTGGCGGTTCAGGCGGATACTGCCGCCCAGCAGTGCGCCGTCGGGCAGGTAGCCAAGTGCCAGGTTGGCGTCGGTGACCGTGGGTTCGCGGCCACCCTTGCCGTAGCACACCGGCCCAGGCATGGCGCCGGCGCTGCGCGGTCCGACCTGGAGCATGCCAAACTCGTCCAGATGGGCGATGGAGCCACCGCCGGCACCCAGGGTCTCCACCTGGATCATCGGCACGCCGATGCGCTGGCGCAGGAAGTCTACGTCCTTGCTGAAGTTGGTGCGTCCGGCATTGGTCAGGGTGATGTCGAACGAGGTGCCGCCCATGTCCACGGTAATGACGTTGTCGATTCCGAACGGCCTCGCGACCGCCAGCCCGGCTTGTGGCGCTGAGGCCGGACCAGAGTTGATCGCGTTGACGGCGCGCTCACGCATCAGGTGCCCGGGCGCCAGCCCGCCATTGGACTGGAAGTAGCGTACCGGCTGCTGTGCGCCAAGCTCCTGGAACAGGCTGTCGATACGCGCCACGTAACGTGCCATTACCGGGCTGAGGTAGGCGTTGACCACCGTGGTGGAGGTGCGGGTGTACTCGCGGATCTGCGGGAACACCTCGCAGCCGGTGCAGACGAACACCTTGGGCAGGGCAGCCCGTACCAGTTCGGCGGCCCGCTGTTCGTGGCTGGGGTTGCGCACCGACCACAGGAAGGAAATGGCCACGGCCTGCACGCCTTCGGCACGGAAGTAGTCGATGGCGGCATGGATGGCGGCTTCGTCCAGCGGGCTGTGCTCACGACCATCGCCAAGGATTCGGCCACCGATCGGGCGGCGCAGGTGGCGTGGGGCAAGCATGTGTGCCGGCGGGTAGTGGGCGTCGTAGCGGTGGCCTTCTTCTTTGTGGCCCAGGCGGATTTCCAGGCTGTCCTCGTGCCCCTCGGTGCACAGCAGGCCCACCTTGACCCCGGTGCGCTCGATCAGCGCGTTGAGGGCCACGGTGGTGCCGTTGATGCACAGGTCACAGTTGGCGATCAGTTCGGCCGGGCTGCGCCCGGTGGCGTCGGCGATCTGTGCCAGGCCGGCGCGAATGGCCAGGGTGCCGTCCTGGGGCGTGGACGGGGCCTTGAACAGCTGCACGCCGCCGTCGCGATCGGCCAGGATGAAATCGGTGAAAGTGCCGCCGGCGTCTACGCCCAGGCGATATTGGTTACGCATGCGTGTTCTCCGGTTAGCGCGGGGCGCGGGCAAGGCGGGTGGCTGTTTCGTCCAGTTGGCCATCGGCATCGAGGACCACGCCATATTCCAGGGCTGCGCCTTGTGGCGAGACCAGGCCGTTGCGCACGTCCTCCAGTACTGCTGCGACCCGACGACGCAGCGGGTCGCCGTAGCCACCACCCCCTGGGTTGATGTTGATGATGCGTTCGCCGGGCTGCAGGGTGAGCATGGGGTTCTGTGTGTAGTGGTCTTCGCGGCCATCGGCGTGGCGATGGATCAGCCGGCCCAGTTTGGGCTCGAGCAGGGCATTGCGAGCCCCGGCGGCACCGACGGTGGGCAACTGGCGGCCCTCGCCGAAGCCAACCACGGTCATGGCGTGGTCCAGCGGCTCGATCTCCAGGCGGGTGCCCGAACCCCCGCGCAACTCTCCGGCGCCACCACTGTCGGCCATCAGGCTGTAGCGGTGGATCAGCACCGGATGCGCGTGTTCGAGCAGCTCGATGTCACCGCTCATCAGCGCCCCGAAGCAGCACAGCGGGCCGCAGGCGTGCCAGCCATCCATCACCTTGTTGGCACCGGCACCGGAAATGATCGAGGCGAGCACCATCGTCACGTACTCGCTATTGCCGTTACGCGGGTCGCGGCCGGCAATGTTGATACCGCTGGTATGCCCCCATGAGGCCGTTACCCGCTGTGGCGAGGCCTGTTCCAGCGCAGTGCGCACGGCATCGGCGAGGGTTTCCATCGGCGTAGTGGTGCAATTGACGTGGGGCGCGGGTTCCTCGGCATTGCACAGCGTGCCCCTGGGGCCGACATCGACCGTCACGCAGCGATACAGGCCTTCGTTGTAAGGCGGCGCCACCTGGGCGAACATCATCAGCCCCAGGTACACTCCGGATACGGAGTTGCCCTCATAGGAATTGATGAAGTACGGCACCTGCGGCGGGCTCTCGATGCGTACATGGGCCTGGTCGCCACGGATCTGCACATGGGCGGTGATGGCCAGTTCACCCAGGCCGTGGCCGGCATCTTCGAGCACGGCGGTGCCGCTGTAGTCTCCATCCGGCACATCGCGCAACAGCGCCCGCATGTGTCGGTCGGCCATGTTCTTCAGTTCGGCGATGCAGGCACGCACCTGTGCCACGCCGTATTTGTCGAGCAGCTCCAGCAAGTGCCGCTCGCCGACCTTGCAGGCGCCATACTGGGCATTGAGGTCACCTTCCTGATAAGGGCGGGCGCGCATGTTGGTGAGCATGAAGTTGATCACGTCCTCACGACGCTTGCCCTTTTCCCACAGCTTGACCGGTGGAATGCGCAGGCCCTCGGCATAGATCTCCTTGGCATCGGGGTTGTAGCCCGCCGGCACCGGGCCGCCGATGTCGGTAAGGTGGCCCTTGCAAACGGTCCAGAACACCAGCTCGCCTTGGTAATACACCGGTTTGTACATGCAGCAGTCGAGAATATGGCTGCCCTTGTAGGCGGGGTCGTTGTGGTAGATCACGTCGCCTTCGGCGATGTCGTCGCCGAAGAACTCGGCCACGCATTTCATGGCCGGGATCAGCGAGCCCAGGTGGATGGGAATGTCCTGGCCCTGCAGGATCATTTCCGGCAAGTGGTCGAACAGCGAGTTGGAATAGTCGTGGGCCAGGTTGAACACACTGGAGCGCCCGGTCTTTTCCAGGGTCAGGGTCATTTCGCGTTGCGCTGTCTCCAGCGCACCCCGGACAACCGCAAGGGTGATCGGATCTACTGTCTGCATAGGTCACCAACGTTTGTTCTTGTGCTTTGGGTGCGTGCCGCGGCGGGGCGGCGTGTGGTGACAGGCTACGGGGCAGGGCGGGGGGAAGGCTTGTCGCTCGGTGTACTGATTGTTGTGTCTGGGCGCACTCTTGGGGTTGAGCTGCAAACCTGGGCGTAAAGCAGCCCCGGCTATCGTGCAGGAAAATTGATCTTGAGCCGTTTCGACACGGCAGTGACCTATCATTTTTAGCAGTTGCTCAATCTGCTTCAGTGCGTAAACCTTCGAAATGAACAGACCGGAGCCAGAACATGACCAACTCGATGAACACAATGCGCTTTTTCATGCAGCACGAAAGGGTTCATGTCGCGTTGTCCGACAGTATTGCCGTGGTGTACCTGAGAGCTCAATCATGTGCTCTGGCAGAAACTAGGCTAACGAAAGAAACAACCCAGTCAGCGTTACTGGCTGCGGACTTAGGGGGCTCAGTGGTACGAGTGAACACTCAGGCGCAGACAGAGTCGGTTACCTACAATGTGTATGGCTTACACAGCCACGGTGAGATTCCTCCGCAGCGTCCTGCATTCAATGGGCACTTGCTGGTGAGTCACCTGTATTTACTCGGTAATGGCTACCGTGCCTATAATTCTGTCTTGATGCGCTTTCAGAGTCCAGACAGCCTAAGTCCCTTTACTGTGGGTGGTTTGAACTGTTACGCCTACTGTACGGGTGATCCGATCAATTACGCTGATCCCAGTGGGCATGGCCCCATATTGAGGTCGCCCAGCCCCACGGGGAGAATGTCGCCTGGCTGGAGTGCCGCTGGTGGGAATCGGAGAAGGCTGTCGTCAGCGAGCGAAGAAAGCATAGTGCTTGAGGTACTGAATAGCCAACCTGGCTGGAGTGCCGCTGGTGGAAAGCGGAGAAGACTGTCGTCAGCGAGCGAAGAAAGAATAGTGCAGGAGGCACTGAATAGCCAACCGGGTTGGACTACCCCTGGCTCCCCCGTACAAAGCGGCCAGGCATCAAACTCTGCTCAAGGTCTGCAGGTGGCTGGTGCAAGTTCTGCTGTTTCACGGGGCGCGCAATCAGCGGTGCCAGCAGTAGGCGTACTGGGAGATCCGAGTGAATACCGACGTCTGCCTATGGATGCCGGTGATGTTGCCATACTCGAAGAATATAACTCTGCAGCAATTAGGTGCATCTCGGGTTTTGATGTTGATACATCTAGAGAAGTGCGCGCCATTGCAATAGATGTTTTGGCTAACGGCGGGAATTTGTATAGTACTCTTATGAATAGCCCATGGTTCCTCAGTCGCAAGGAGGCCCAAAATGTCCGGCGTGGTTTAATGAAAGTCCTTGAAAATCGGAAATGAAGATGAAGGCTGGCCGTCAAAATTAAACTATCTTGTTTGTTGGGGAGGAATTATACCTTCGGCAAAGCGGCTGCGACACAACTATTGTCCCAACATCTGTCGCACCAGCCATTGCCCGGCCGGTCCCAATGCACGCCGACTCGACCAGGCCACATCCATATCCACCCGTCTGGGGTAACCCGCTATCTGCAACTCCACCAGCTCGTTGCCAAACCGTTTTACCAGCGCCCTGGGCAGTTCGGCCCAGCCAAACCCGCGCACGGCGAACTCCAGCAGGGTAAGGTAATCCGGTGCCGACCACGCTTGGCCACGGCCGTGGTGCAGGCTGGGGGCATAGGTCTTGATATACAGCTGTCGTGCGTTCTCCAGATGCTGTGCCTGTACCTGCGCCAGGTTCGCCAGCGGATGCTCGCTGGCGACATACACGCCGAACTCTGCCTGCTCCGGCAAGCGCGCCACGGCCACGTCGGCGGGATAGCCGGGCTGTGTGGCAAGGATGCCGACATGGGCCAGGCCCTGCTGGACCATCTCGATCACATCAGCGTCCTCCGCCGGGCCGCAGCGTAGCTCGGTATGGGGGTAGTGCTGGGCGAAACGAGTCATCACCGCCCCCTGGAACGTTACGCTGTAGCTGTCCGACATCACCACAGATACCAGCGCCTCGACATTTTGCGCCAGTCGCACTGCCAGCGCATCGAGCTGGGCGCTGGCATCGAGAATCGCCTCGACATGGCTCAGCACCTGCCTGCCCGCCTCATTGAGCGTGGGGTGGCGGCCACTGCGATCAAACAGCGGGCAGCCGATGTCGGCCTCGAAATTGGCGATGGCGATGCTGACGGTGGACTGGCTTTTGCGCAGCTTGCGCGCCGCCGCAGAAAACGAACCTAGCGAGGCGGCTTCAGTAAAGGCGACCAGAGCTTCGGGAGAGTAACGCATGGTATTGATAAAACCGATGGTAGCTATATCGCGAGTATCAGTTCTGTCAAAGAGAATGGGAAGCACGACTCACGCAATGGATGGAATTTGCAATGAAAAACGTGTCTTTCACCGAACGCCTGGTCCACGCGGTTGGCTATGAAGTTTTCGCGGTACTGCTGTGTGCGCCGCTGCTGTCCTGGGTCATGGGGAAGTCGCTGGCAACGGCGGGCGCGCTGGCGGTGACCCTGTCGGTAATCGCCATGCTGTGGAACATGGTCTACAACGCACTGGTCGATCGCTGGGTGCAAACCGAACGCATCAACTGGAAGGCCGGTACGCGTTTCGTGCACGGTCTTGGCTTCGAAGCCGGCCTGGTGGTGTGGTGCCTGCCGGTGGCGGCTTGGATGCTGGAGATTTCGCTGCTGCAGGCGTTCATGGTGGAGCTGGGCTTCTTCGTGATCATCCTGCCCTACACCGTGGTGTACAACTGGGCGTTCGACAAAGTCCGGCACCTGCTGGTGCAGCGGCGCCTGGCATGATTCTGTCACCCGACGCGGTTCACTGATCGGGGGTGGTCACAGGTCGGTGGTTGGGCACAGGCCGTCGTAGGAGCGGGTTCACCCGCGAAAGGGCCGGCCCTGCTGGCCAATTTCCACCCGCCGTTCACCGTCGCTGCCGCCACCGTATTCGCGGGTAAACCCGCTCCTACCACGGTGGTGGACACACATCGAGGGTTGGACAGAGGCCGTCGTAGGAGCGGGTTCACCCGCGAAAGGGCCGGTCCTGCTGGCCAATTTCCACCCGCCGTTCACCGTCGCTGCCGCCACCGTATTCGCGGGTAAACCCCCTACCACGGTGGCGAACACACATCGT
>NZ_JBICKE010000146.1:0-45103 GCF_043103865.1 Pseudomonas sp. yb_5 | reverse complement strand
CATAATCTGGATTTGTTTCCGACTATAACGCGGGGCCAGGCGGCTGCAAACGCAGACCGGGCATTCAGTCCCTGAATGCCCCGTCACGTTCTCTCAGTCAGACTTCGGCGCTGGCTGCTCGTAGCGTGCATTGAACGCCTGGATAAACCCGTTGCGCAGGATCTGCAAGAACGCCTCGAAGGCACTGATATCCTGTTGGCGCACACTGCCGCTGAGTTCCACCCGGGTGGCGAACTGGTTTTTCGGCTGGTTTTTCAGCACCGTCTCGGTCGCCCCCACCAGGGCCTCCCACACCGAGCGGAAGAAGCCCTTGTCCTTTTCCTCGACGTCCTGTTGCCAGTCGAACACGTCGACATCGCGCAGCAACGGTTTTATATAGCCGTTCAGCCGGCCGTTTTCTGCCTGGGCCTCGATGACCACGTCACCGTGCCCGGCATTGAAGTCGAATTTGCCGTAGGCGCTGGCAAAGTCATTCAGTTTGCGCAGCTCGATGCCGGTGGCGCGAAGCCTGAATTCGAAGTCATCGAAATCACTGAACGGGTCGAAGGTGGCACGGCTTTCTACCTTCGCATCACCCGCGATGAGCGCCGTACCTTCGAAACTGGCATCGCGACGGCCTTTCTGGTCGCGCACATTGGTCAAGTTGTGGATGCTGGCATTCAACCGGGTGGCCTTGAGGTCGACCGGTGGTTTGGAATTGAAGTTACGGAACGTCAGCACGCCGTTGTCGATACGCACTTCGTTGAGGGTGATGGGCAGGAGTTTTTCCAGCTGTTGGCGCCAGTCGGTACCTTGGCCGGTCTGCGATGCCTGTTTGCTACCACCGTCGACAAAATTCAGCTCGGGGCGCACGAAGGTCACCTCGGCCACCACTGCCTTGTCGTACCACAACGAGCGCCAGCTCACCGAAAGGTCGATCAGTGGGGCGTCGAGAAGCGGTACTGGCACCTTGCCGGTGGTCTTGACGACCTTCAGCCCATTGATCTGATACGCACCGCGCCACCAGGCCAGGTCCACATCGGCCACCTGGCCGCGGTAGTCACCCATGTCGGCCAGCTTGTCGTTGAGGTAGTTGCGCACCAGGTAGGGCAGGGCCAGGTGCAGCGCCACCAGCAGCACGGTCAGGCTGGCCAGGCCGACCAGCGGCCAGCGATAGCGGGCTTTCATGAGGCGGTCTCCAAGGCGGGATGTGCGGTTGACCGCAACGTGCCCAGCTGAGTTCGAACAGGCTTTACGGGCCACTGCCGCAGGCTTACCCTTGAGGCATTTCCCTGCTTTTTCATGCCAAGGACCCCTGCCATGAGCCGTATCTTTGCAGACAATGCCCACTCCATCGGTAACACGCCGCTGGTGCAGATCAACCGCATCGCCCCACGCGGCGTGACCATCCTCGCCAAGATCGAAGGGCGCAACCCGGGGTATTCGGTCAAATGCCGCATTGGCGCGAACATGGTCTGGGACGCCGAGAGCAGCGGCAAGCTCAAACCGGGCATGACCATCGTCGAGCCCACCTCGGGCAACACCGGTATCGGCCTGGCCTTCGTCGCCGCCGCCCGCGGCTACAAACTGATACTGACCATGCCCGCCTCGATGAGCCTGGAGCGCCGCAAGGTGCTGAAGGCACTGGGCGCCGAGCTGGTGCTGACCGATCCGGCCAAGGGCATGAAGGGCGCCATCGAGAAGGCCAACGAAATCGTCGCCTCCGCGCCGGACCAGTACTTCCTGCCGGGCCAGTTCGAAAACCCGGCCAACCCCGCCATTCATGAAAAAACCACCGGCCCGGAGATCTGGAGCGACACTGACGGCGCCATCGACGTGCTGGTGGCGGGCGTGGGCACTGGCGGCACCATCACCGGCGTGTCGCGTTACATCAAGCATACCCAAGGCAAGGCCATCCTTTCGGTGGCAGTGGAACCCGTGGCATCGCCACTGATCAGCCAGACCCTGGCCGGCGAAGAGCTCAAGCCAAGCCCGCACAAAATCCAGGGTATCGGCGCCGGCTTCGTGCCGAAAAACCTCGACCTTTCGATCGTCGACCAAGTGGAGACGGTGACCGACGAAGCGGCCAAGGCCATGGCTATTCGCCTGATGCAGGAAGAGGGCATCCTTTGTGGTATTTCCTGCGGTGCGGCAATGGCGGCGGCGGTGCGCCTGGCCGAGAAACCGGAAATGCAGGGTAAGACCATCGTCGTAATCCTGCCCGATTCGGGCGAGCGATATTTGTCGAGCATGCTGTTCAGCGACATGTTCAGCGAGCAGGAAAACCAACAGTAACCGGCCTTGCCGCTGACCCGGCGCAACAATCGGCGGCCGGGTTTATTGCAGAATCTTCATGAATGCGATCCCGCCCGGGTTGTTTTTACCGCGGCGGGATCGGTTTATGATGGCAGGATGATTTTCTGGAGAGCAGGCAGCGCAGCCCTGGCTCTTCCCCAAGGAGTGAAAGCATGACCTTTTCCTTTGCAGCCAAGGCGGGTGTCTTGCTGGTGTTTTTCGGCAGCGTGCTGTTCGTGCACCTGCGCGGCAAGGCCCGCCTGCCGGTGTTGCGCCAGTTCGTCAACCATTCGGCGCTGTTCGCCCCCTACAACGCGTTGATGTACCTGTTTTCCGGCGTGCCGTCCAAGCCCTATCTGGATCGTCAGCGCTTCCCGGAGCTGGACGTGCTGAAGGACAACTGGCAGGAAATCCGCGAAGAGGCCATGCGCCTGTTCGACGAAGGCTATATCCGTGCCGCCGAGAAGGATAACGACGCCGGCTTTGGTTCGTTCTTCAAGAAGGGCTGGAAGCGCTTTTACCTGAAGTGGTACGACAAACCGCTGCCTTCGGCGCAAACCCTGTGCCCGCGCACCGTCGAGCTGGTCAGCAGCATCCCCAATGTCAAGGGCGCAATGTTTGCCCTGCTGCCCGGCGGCAGCCACCTGAACCCGCACCGTGACCCGTTCGCAGGCTCGCTGCGCTACCACCTGGGGTTGTCCACGCCGAACTCCGACGCATGCCGCATCTACGTGGACGGTGAGCAGTACGCCTGGCGTGATGGCGAAGACGTGATGTTCGACGAAACCTACGTGCACTGGGTCAAGAACGAAACCGACGTAACCCGCGTGATCCTGTTCTGCGACATCGAGCGCCCGCTGAGTAGCCCGCTGATGACGCGCATCAACCGTAAGGTCAGTGCCTTCCTCGGCCGCGCCACCGCGCCGCAGAACACTGACGAAGAGCGCGTGGGCGGGATCAACCAGGCGTACGCCTGGAGCAAGCGCTTCAGCAACAGGATCAGCAGCCATGTGAAGCAGTTCAAGCGCGCCAACCCCAAGGCTTACCGCGTGCTACGGCCGGTACTGGCGGTGGTGGTGGCGTATCTGCTGTATCGCTGGTTGTTCTGATTTTTTGTAGTCTGTTCGGGCCTCTTCGCGGGGCCAAGCCCGCTTCCACAAGTGCATCACCCTCCTTGAAGGATGAGCAGAACCTGTGAAAGCAGGCTTGTGCCGCGAAGAATCACTCGCTATATTCCAGAACATTCACTTCTTCAAAGACCGCTGTCATGCCTGCCATTCCTTCCACCACACGCTTTGCCATCGCGCCAGTCGCGGGCATGGTCGTGCGTGGTAGCCAGCAGCCGGTCATGATCTGTCACTCCCCACCACCTGTCAGTGGCGTCGTAGGCGGCGTAGCTCCGCCTCATTGCGTGGTTGTGCTGGGCTGATCGGCTTCGTGCCGCAACCCTTCGCACGCGCAACCTACTGAACACGGTCGGCCACTTCTTACGTCGAAGCGCACGCCGTCCGTTTGGCTTATCTGCCTACTATCAGGTGGCAATTCATGTCTGTCTTTACCAAAGCGTCCGTGGCCTCGGCGGCCACTACCTGCCTGTTCGTCCTGCTGTGGAGCAGCGGGGCGATCGTCTCCAAACTTGGCCTGGCGCATGCCAGCCCGTTCGCCTTTCTGCTGTTGCGCTCGGCGCTGGCACTGGCTGGCCTGTTGCTGATCGGCCCGTTGCTAGGGTTGCGCTGGCCGCGTACTCGCGGGAGCATTCTGCGCGCCCTGGGTACCGGGTGTGTGCTGCTCGGTGCCTATCAGATCTTCTATCTGTTGGCGCTTGATACCCATGTCACCCCTGGTGTCATGGCCACGGTGATGGGCGTCCAACCGATCCTCACCGTGGTGCTGATGGAACGCCAGCGTTCCTGGAGCCGTTTGTTCGGCCTGGGTTTGGGGTTGGGCGGCTTGATCATGGTGGTCTACCAGGGCATCAACCTGGGCGGGGTATCGCTGGCGGGGATGCTGTTCGCCCTGCTGGCGCTGGTCAGCATGACCTTTGGCTCGATCCTGCAGAAGCGCATTACCGACAACCCCATGGGCACACTGCCGCTGCAGTACCTGGCCGGCTTTGCCATGTGCGCGCTGTTCGCACCTTTGCAACCGCTCCATGTCGAGTGGACCGGCAGCTTCGTCGGTGCGCTGCTGTGGATGGGCCTGGTGGTCTCGCTGCTGGCAACCTTGCTGCTGTACCGGCTGATCGCCAAGGGCAACCTGGTCAATGTCACCAGCCTGTTCTACCTGGTGCCGGCAGTGACTGCAGTGATGGACTTGCTGATCTTCGGTAATCGCCTGGCGCCGCTAAGCTTGCTGGGCATGGGGCTGATCGTTGTTGGGCTGCTGTTCGTGTTTCGCAAGCCCGCGGCGCGCCTGGCGGAAGCGTAGGCCCTAGCGGAATTCTTCGGGGATGGCGTGGCGCAACACGCCTTCCTCGAAGTCCAGCAGGCCGGCTTCGCGCTGGGTGAGCAGGTAGTAGAGCAGGGTGTCGAGCGAGCGTTGCGGCGGGACCTCGACAGCCAACATCTTCACTGCTTGCTCGGTTTCACAGGCACAGCCGAAATCCAGCAATGCCGCGCGCACCTGGTCGAGGGTTTCCGGTGGTTTGACGACCACCCGGAACACCGAGCTGCCGCTGCTGTGGCGCAGTTCTGCGAACCAGGTTTCGCCTTCTTCTTCACGGGTGTCGATCACATCGCCTGGGGCGATGCCGTAGACATGGAAGGGTATGTTGTCGATGGCATAGCCGCCTTCCACGGCCTTGGCCCACAGGCCCTCGACCGAGGCCGGTGGGTAGCCGTTCTCGTCCTGTTCCAGGCGGAACAGGACCTTCTTGTACGCGCTGTTCATGCAGTACCCCGCTTCAGCGGCGCGCTGGGCGCAGCACCAGCCACAAGGCCAGGCCAATCAGCAGGCCGCCGTAAAGATGCGCCATCGACAACGGCTCGTTCAGCAGCCATGCCCCCCACAATACACCGAACACCGGGATCAGGAAGGTCACGGTGCTGGCTTTGACCGGTCCGATCTCGGCCAGCAGGCGGAAGTACAGGATGTAGGCAAAGGCGGTGCATAGCAGCCCCAGCCCCAGCAACGACAACCACACCTCCCAGCCCCCCCAGCTGGCGGGCGGTTGGGTGAGTGCGCTCCAGCCGAACAGCGGGGTCAGCATCAGCGTGGCGCCGAGCATGCTGCCCAGCGCGGAAAGACGGCTGTCCAGGCCGCTGACCCAGCGGCGGGCGAGGAACCCGGCAAAGCCGTAGCAGGTGGTGGCCGCCAGGCAGGCGAGGGCGCCTTGCAGCAGGGCCATGTCTAGCGCCACCGGGCCGGCACCGCTGAGAATGCCGACGCCGAACAGGCCAAGGAAGATGCCGCAGAGTTTGGCCAGGGTCATTGGCTCGCGGAAGAACAGTACGCCGACCAGCACGCCCATCAACGGGGTGGTGGCGTTGAAGATCGCCGAATAGCCGGCAGGCAGCACCTGGGCCGCCACCGAGTAGAAGGTGGCGGGGATGCCGGAGTTGATCATGCCCAGCACCAGGCACGCGCCGAGCTTGCCCTGGAAGTCCCAGCGCACGCGGGCGGCGGCGAGTAGCACGATCAGGCCCAGACAGGCGATGGAGACCCGGAAGAACGCGGTCGGCACCGTGCCCAGTTCGGGAGCGATGATGCGCATGAACAGGAAACTCGCTCCCCAGACGGCGGCAAGGGTCAGCAGGCGGGCTAGGGCGATGGGGCTCACAACGGTCTCCGAAGGCAAGGCAGGGGCGCGAGTGTACGCCAGGGGGCGGGGGGATTCTTGTGCTTTCTTGCTGTGTAATTCCTCTCGGGCTGCCGGCGTTGGACAACGCTGCTGTAACTACGCCAGCTCGGGCCTTCAATGGCAGTAACCCATGCACCCAAGGGCGGCTAAGCTCTGTACTCAATCCCTGCTCCGAGGCCCCACGCATGTCCCAGCCCTGGCCCGCTGTCGAAATCGCCCGGATGATCCTCGCCGGCTTCGACGACTACCGCGATCATTTCCAGCGCATCACTCTCGGAGCCCGCAAGCGCTTCGAGCAGGCGCGCTGGCAGGATATCCAGCAGGCCGCCGCCGCCCGCATCAATCTCTATGAAGAGAAAGTCGCTGAAGTCAACGGCTGGCTGCGCCAGGCCTTTGCCACGGAGGTGCTGCTGGACGTGGAGCAGTGGCCGCTGGTGAAAAACGCCTATATCCACCTGATTGACCCCCGCCTGGACGACGAGCTGGCAGAGACCTGGTACAACTCGCTGTTCTGCAGCCTGTTCAGCCATGACCAGATCAGCGACGGCTGCATGTTCATCCACACCACCCGGCCTTCCATGCGCGGCCGTGAGCGCGCCGCGCAAACACGTACCTATCGGCTTGACGGCAGTCTCAGGAACTTGCTGCGTGCGGTGTTCGCCGATTACCCGTTCGACATGCCGTATGGCGACCTGGAAGGCGACCTGACGCGGCTGGAAGAACAATTGCGTGAATGCCTGCCCGACTGGGTGTGCAAGGACCCGGCGCTGGCCTTGGAGCTGTTTGTACCCGTGCTTTACCGCAACAAGGGGGCCTATCTGGTTGGCCGCCTGTACAACAGCGATGAGCAGTGGCCGTTGGTGATTCCCTTGCTGCACCGCGAAGGCCACGGCATCGAGGCCGATGCATTGATCACCGACGAGGCCGAGGTGTCGATCATCTTTTCGTTCACCCGCTCTTACTTCATGGCCGATGTACCGGTGCCGGCCGAGTTCGTCAATTTCCTCAAGCGCATCCTCCCAGGCAAGCACATTGCCGAGCTATACACCTCGATCGGGTTCTACAAGCAGGGCAAGTCGGAGTTCTACCGCGCGCTGATCAACCACCTGGCCAGCAGTGATGACCGCTTTGTCATGGCGCCAGGGGTACGGGGCATGGTCATGAGTGTATTCACCTTGCCTGGCTTCAATACGGTGTTCAAGATCATCAAGGACCGCTTTTCGCCATCGAAAACCGTGGACCGCGCCACGGTGATCGACAAGTACCGGCTGGTGAAAAGCGTCGACCGGGTGGGCCGTATGGCCGACACCCAGGAGTTTGCCGATTTTCGCTTTCCGCGCAGCAAGTTCGAGCCGGATTGCCTGGCCGAGTTGCTGGAGGTGGCACCGTCGACGGTGGCGCTGGAGGGCGATACGGTGCTGATCCGCCACTGTTGGACCGAGCGGCGCATGACGCCGTTGAACCTGTACCTGGAGCAGGCCACCGAGGGCCAGGTGCTGGAGGCACTGGAGGACTACGGCCTGGCCATCAAGCAACTGGCGGCGGCGAATATCTTCCCCGGCGACATGCTGCTGAAGAACTTTGGCGTGACCCGCCATGGCCGGGTCGTGTTCTACGACTATGACGAAATCAGCTTCCTGACCGAGGTGAATTTCCGCCACATCCCGCCACCGCGTTACCCGGAGGACGAAATGTCGGGCGAGCCGTGGTACTCGATCGGGCCGCATGATGTGTTCCCCGAAGAGTTTCCGCCGTTTCTGTTTGCCGATATGGGCCAGCGGCGGTTGTTCAGCCGCTTGCATGGGGAACTGTATGACGCGGATTACTGGAAGGGGCTGCAGGCGGCGATACGTGAAGGGAAAGTGATCGATGTGTTTCCGTATCGGCGCAAGGCCCGGTGAATCAGGTCGAACAGGGCTGTCAGCCCTTCAAACACTTCATATCGCTCAAATGGGTGCGCACCTTGCCCAACCGTTCCTGCAGGAACCGCCGCTGCTGCGGAGTGCTTTGCTGCACCAGGTCAACCAGCAGGCTGCGCGCCTGGCGCTCGGTATTCCGATACGCCGCCCGGTACTCGGGTGTCCACAAACTTTCCTTGCGCTGCAACAAGGTCGCCAGGCGCGGCTCGAAGCTGGAGTCGTTGCGCTGGTTCATCGCCAACAGCAATTGCTGCTGCCAGTGGGCGCGGTTGGCGATCCATTCACGGTTCTGGTCACCCAGCGCTTGAGACCAGGTCTGGATGCGTTGCTTCTGTACCGCAGTCAACTCGCCAAACCAGGGTGCCAGGCGTTTTTCCATGCGCTCGCTACGGCGGGCAATCTGCTTCGGCAAGGGCGTATCCACATACTGCTTCTGCCGCTCACTGATGTCTTCGCGGAAAGCTTCACGCATTTTTGCTACCTGGTCGTCGCTCATGCCACGCAGCAGTTCGGTGGCCGAAGGGGTGATTTCCTCGGTCACCCGACCAATCGCTTCACGCACGTCGTGGGTGGTTTGCTGGAGGGCCTGGTCGGTTAGCTGGCCGGCGACGACCAGGCCACGTAGCCGGTCGAGCCAGTCGAGGTAGCCGGGCAGTTGAGTCTTGCAATGCCAGGCCAGGTGCTCGCGCAACCGATCATCCAGCAGCGCCCTCTGCTCGCGGTTCATGTCCAGGTAGTCACTCAGCGACCACGGCACCAGGCGGTCGAGGTTGCGATAGGCCAGGTCGATGCGGCTGCAGGCGGCCAAGGCCAAGGCCAAGCCGATGGCGATAAGCAGGGCTTTGGGCAGGCGTAGCGGCATGTGCTGTTCCTTCCTCAGGCTGGCCAGAAGGTAGATGCAAGTGCGGGCTGGCGGTTCCACTGCATGAGTGGTCGGGCCATGTGGTGGCTTCAGGTGTAGAATAGTCGCCTTGTCTTGAGGATCATCGGAAATGGCTCTGCTTGGGCGTTACAACAGTTTGCAAATCGTGAAACACGTGGACTTCGGTCTGTACCTGGACGGCGGCGCCGATGGCGAGATCCTGCTGCCCGGGCGCTATATCCCGAAAAACGCCGAGACCGAGGTCGATGACTGGTTGAACGTGTTCATCTACCTGGACAGCGAAGACCAGCTGATCGCCACCACCGAGAAGCCCAAGGTGCAGGTTGGCGAGTTTGCCAGCCTGAAGGTCAAGGACATCAACGGTGCCGGTATCTTCCTGGACTGGGGCCTGTCCAAGGACTTGCTGATGCCGTACTCGGAAGAGGCACGGCCGCTGAAGATCGGTGATTACTGCGTGGTGCACGTGTACCTCGACAAGCGCACCCGCCGGATCACTGCCACCTCGCGCCTGGACCGCTACCTCGATGTCACCCCGGCCGACTACAAGGTTGGCCAGCCGGTCGAGCTGCTGGTGGCCGGCGAAACGCCGATGGGCTTCAAGGCCATCATCAACAACCGCCACTGGGGCCTGATCCACAAGAACGAAGTGTTCAAGTTCTTGCGCTCGGGCATGCACGAGAAAGGCTTCATCAAGGAAGTGCGGCAGGACGGCAAGATTTCACTGAGCCTGCAGCCGGTAGGCGCTGCCCTGGCGGACACCCTTCAAGAGCAGATCATGGCGCGCCTGGAAGCCGAGGGCGGGGTGTTGGGTGTGTGCGACAAGAGTGACCCTGCGCTGATCAGCAAGCTGTTCAACGTCAGCAAGGGCAACTTCAAGAAGGCCATTGGCGGGTTGTTCAAGCAGGGCCTGATCGTCATCCATGACGATCGTATCGAGAAAGCCTGACCGCGTTACGCCTGTACGAAGTTACGGAAGTCCAACTGCTCGCCACCCGGACGGGTGTCGCGCAGCAGCGAGTCACGGTCGGCGCTGAGGGCCAGGCTGATGGTGGAGCGGCGCTTGCCAGGCTTGCGCACTTCCATCTGCTCCAGGTGGGCCTTGAGGAAATTGGTGGGCACCTTCAGGTGCTGCAGCTCATCGCTTTCCGGCGTGTGCAGCAGCAGGTTGACCCAGTCGGCCTGGCCTTTGCCCAGCAGTGCCACTGGCACTTCGAACCACCACAGGTTGCGTTTGTTGTCCAGGATGGCGAACAGCGTATTGCTGCTGGTCAGCACCGGGCGGGCCAGTGCTTCGTTGCGCCGGGCGATGGCGGCGGGTTTGTCGAGTTTCATGCAGGTTCCTGCGGGTTGACGCTATGAAGGCCTGCATTGTGAGGGGTGGCACGGGGCGGGGCAAGGTTTGTAACTTGCGGTGCCTGTGCGGGCCTCTTCACCGGCTTGTGCGGTATTCCCCCGCAGTCTTACCGTCCGGCTTCTGAGCGGGAGATCCGTTGAAACTCCTGGCGAAGGCGTTGGGTCCACCTAATGTCGACACGGTTCACGTGTCTCCATTTGCAGGAGTTTTGCCATGAGCGGTACTAAAGACAAAGCGAAAGGCTTGGCCAACGAAGCGATCGGCAACGTGAAACAGGGTGTTGGCAAGGTGACCGACAACGACAAGCTGCGGGCCGAAGGCAAGGCGCAGGAGCTCAAAGGCGAGGCGCAACAGGTCAAGGGCAATGTGAAGGATGCGGTGAAGAAGCCTTGACTTGAGGCGGCCTGTGCCGGCCTCTTCCGGGTGATACGCGAAGAGGCCGGGACTATATGTAAGCAAAGCCTTCAACCATGGCCGGGAGCAGCACAGCACGGGCAGGGTCTATTAGACTTGTCTGTTGTAACGATCAAGCGGCGAAAGGAGACGCTATGATTTTCCCCGACCTGCGCGGCTTGCCCCTGCACCGCGTGCTGGTACGTACCGTCAAGGAATTCCTCGACGACGAGATGTCCACCTATGCCTCAGCGCTGGCCTACCAGGCGCTGTTCTCGCTGTTCCCCTTCCTGTTGTTCCTGATTGCCCTGATCGGTTTCCTGCATTTGCCGGACTTTTTCTCCTGGCTGCGTCTGCAATCGGAACTGGTATTGCCGCCTCAGGCGCTGGAGCAGGTGAATCCGGTGATCGACCAGTTGCAACAATCCAAGGGTGGGCTGCTGTCGGTGGGTATCGTGATCGCCCTGTGGACCGCCTCCGCTGGCGTGCGCCTGATGATGAGCGCCATGAACGCCGCTTACGATGTGCCCGAAGGTCGCCCGGTGTGGAAGCGTATCCCGCTTTCCATTTTCTACACCGTGGGCCTGGCTGGCATGCTGCTGGCGGCCGCAGCACTGATGGTGCTGGGCCCCCAGGTGATGGAATGGATCGCCGCCCAGATCGGCATGCAGGAGTTCATCGTCACACTGTGGACCATCCTGCGCTGGCCGGTGATCATCATTCTGCTGATGGTGGCAGTGGCCCTGATCTATTACGTGATGCCTGACGTGAAACAACAGTTTCGCTTCATCACCCCGGGCTCTGTGCTGGCGGTGGTGGTGTGGATCGTGGCCTCGCTGGGCTTTGCCTACTACGTGAAGACCTTTGCCGACTACAACGCCATGTACGGCAGCATTGGTGCAATCATCGTGCTGTTGCTGTATTTCTATATTTCGGCTGCCGTGTTGTTGCTCGGCGCCGAAATGAATGCGGTGATCGAGCACATGTCAGCCGAAGGCAAGAATCCGGGCGAGAAAGACTTCGACGAAGATAAGCCCAAGGAAACCTTGACTGTACTGGGTCACGAGCACCCGAACCCGAGCAAGCCTCATAGCGTCGAGCCGAACCCCTGATGATCCGTGACATTCTCAAGATGGGCGACGAACGCCTGCTGCGCATCGCTCCGCCAGTGCCCGAGCACATGCTTGGCAGTGCCGAACTGCAGCAACTGATCGACGACATGTTCGAAACCATGCGTCACGTAGGCGGTGTGGGCCTGGCCGCCCCGCAGGTCGGCATCGACCTGCAGTTGGTGATCTTCGGTTTCGAGCGCAGTGAGCGATACCCCGAGGCCGAGGCGGTGCCGCAGACCATTCTGCTGAATCCGGTCATCACTCCGACCTCCACCGAGGTCGAGGACGGCTGGGAGGGTTGCCTGTCGGTGCCTGGCCTGCGCGGCGTGGTGCCGCGCTTCAAGCACATCGGCTATCAAGGCATCGACCCCCACGGCAACCCGATCAACCGCTTTGCCGATGGCTTCCATGCGCGGGTGGTGCAGCATGAGTGCGACCACCTGATCGGCCGGCTGTACCCCTCGCGCATCCAGGACTTTGCCAGGTTCGGCTACACCGAGGTGCTGTTCCCTGGGCTCGAGGTCAGCGACGACTGACCTCGCTGCAGGGCTACCAGGCGTTTGCTGCGCTGATAGCGTAGCAGGCGGCTGGCCAGGGCTTCTGGCAGCTGTTGGGCCAGGTCGAAGCCCAGGCGCTGGTAGAAGGGCGTCAGCTCGGGATGACAGAACAGCCAGACAGGCCCGCCAACTTGCGCCAGCGCTGCCTCGACCAACCGCGCGGCCACCCCTTGGCTGCGTCGCTGCGGGTCGACGAACAGGCCGGTCAGCCAGAACCCCTCACTCACCGCACTCAAGCTCAGCCCGGCGATGATGCCAGGGGCCCGTGCTACCCACAGTTCGGCGTCGCTTGCAGCGCGCATGCGTGAGCTGTGCTGGCGGTAGAAGTGGTCCAGCAAACGGCGTTCTGTGTCCGATAGCTTCGAACAGGACAATTGGTCAGAAATGGTGAGTCCTACCCTGAAACGTGGCCAGGGGCTCTGGCCTGATGATTTGCGGCCACTTTGTCGCAGATTGTTGCAAAACCGGCAAGGGTGAATATCCGACTCCGGGGTTCAACTATTGCTGGCCGGGAGTAGAATTTTGTTCATCCCCCCTGGCAGTACGAAGCGGGATCGGTACTTCGTGCCATCTAGACCATAGATGACAACTTCTCCGCGCCGGATACGGCAATAGAAGTCAATCGATCAGCTTGAACGCTCAAAAGGCAAAACCACATGAAACCATTACTGATTCTTGCATTGGTCGGTATGTCCTCGTTCGCCCTCGCCGATGAGGCCAAACCCGTCTCCAGCGAGCCTGTGGCTCAGCAGTACGACTACTCGATGAACCTGGACATCAAGCGGGTGATCAACCTGTCGACCATACCCAACGTCTGCGAAGTGGTACCTGCGACCATGACCTATGAAGACCACCAGGGCCAGGTGCACACCATTCAGTACCGGGCCATGGGTGAAGGTTGCCAGCAGGGTTGACTGGTTGTGCCCGCCGCAGGCGCTGAAAACGCCGTGGCGGGCACTTGCTGGCCTTGATGCGACCTCCCAGGTGCACCGCCAATACAGATAATTTCTCCGCCTGTCGAATCCTCCGTTTCCCGTTCGACCATAGCTGAAGGCACGCGTCACACCGTGCCGCACCCCCTATGATCTGTCGGAGGCCCCCCCGATGAGCACCGCAGCCGAATCCGAAATCCGCCAATTGATCGAGCGCTGGATGCAAGCCGTGCGCGATCGCGACATCCCGGGCATCATCGCCCCCTACGCCGACGATATCGTCGCCTTCGATGCCATCCAGGCCCTGCAATTCAAAGGCAAGTCCGCCTACACGGCGCACTGGGAAATGTGCATGGGCATGTGCACTGGCCCCATGGTCTTCGAACTTGCCGAACTTACCGTGCACGCCGCTGGCGATCTGGCCCTGGCCCATTGGCTGAACCGCTGCGGCCCAGGCGACGACGAAAGCCAGTGCGGCTTCATGCGCGCCACGGTGAGCTATCGTCGTCAAGGCGGCCAGTGGCAGGTAATCCACGAACACTGGTCGGCGCCTTTCGACATGGAAACGCAAAAAGCCCTGTTCGATCTCAAGCCCTGAGCCGTTATCGCCAAACGCACTTTGCCAATGCCCTGGAGGCGACCATGAAATACCTGTGCCTGGTCTATTGTGACGAGGGGCTGTTGCACAGCCTGCCCGACAGCCCGGCAGACGCCGAGTGCCTGGCTTACGCCGAAGCCATTCACGGTTCCGGGCGAATGCTCGCGGCCGAGGCGCTGAAGTCGGTGCAGACTGCCACCACGGTGCGCATGCGTAACGGGCACATGAGCCTGACCGACGGCCCGTTTGCCGAAACCAAGGAGCAACTGGCCGGCTTTTACCTGGTGGAGGCCCGCGACCTCAACGAAGCGCTGAATATCGCCAAGGGCATCCCTGCCGCGCGGGTCGGCAGTGTCGAGGTGCGACCAGTGCGCGAGCTGCAACCCTGACAGCCAAGGAGAACCATCAGCATGAGCCTTGCACCCATTGCGCAAGCGCAATACGAGTTGTCCATCAGCCGTCTGATCGACGCACCACCGGCCAAGGTATTCCGCGCCTGGACCGAACCCCAGTGGCTGATGCAGTGGTGGGGGCCGCACGGCATGACCACCCCGGAATGTGAAATGCAGCTGTGGGCCGGTGGCCTGTTTCGTACCCTGATGCGGGCGCCGGATGGCAGCGAGTACCCGAACCAAGGCGTTTTTCTGGAAATTGCAGCGCCACGCCGGCTGGTGTTCACCGATGCCTTCGGCCCCGGTTGGGTACCGTCGGACAAGGCCTTCATGACCGCCGTGATCAGCTTTGACGAGGAACAGGGCAAAACCCGTTACACCGCCCGTGCCTGGCACTGGAATGCCACTGACTGCCAGGCTCATGAAGAAATGGGCTTCTACCAAGGCTGGGGAGAAAGCCTGGACCGCCTGGTGGAGGTGGTGACCCAGCGGATGCCCGACTGATGACCGCATTGGCCCTGGTGCGCACCGAAGTCGAGTCCGTGTACCGGCAGGAGTCGCGGCGGATCCTGGCGACACTGATCCGCTTGCTGGGTGATTTCGACCTGGCCGAGGAGGCCATGCATGATGCCTTCTTCATTGCCGTCGAGCGCTGGCAACGCGACGGTATCCCCGTCAACCCGCGAGCGTGGCTGGTCTCTGTGGGGCGCTTCAAGGCCATTGATGCGCTGCGCCGGCGCGCCCGCTTCGACCGCTCCCAGGCTGACTTGAGCATGCTGCTGGAGGGTCAGGCGCAGGACCCCAGTGAAGAAGAGCTGCTGGCGGATGACCGCCTGCGGCTGATCTTCACCTGTTGCCATCCGGCCCTGTCGTCCGACGCTCAGGTGCCATTGACCCTTCGCGAAGTCTGCGACCTGACCACCGAGCAGATTGCCCGGGCCTTTCTGCAAAGCCCGGCCACCATTGCCCAGCGTATCGTGCGCGCCAAGGCCAAGATCCGTGATGCCGGCATACCGTACCAGGTACCAGAGCTGAATGAGCTGCCCGAGCGCCTGGAAAGCGTGTTGCGGGTGATCTACCTGGTGTTCAACGAGGGTTATTCGGCGTCATCGGGCGAGACACTGCTGCAGCAGGCGCTCAGTGATGAAGCCATTCGCCTGGCGCGGTTGCTGGTGCAGTTGCTGCCCGACCCGGAGGCGGTCGGCCTGTTGGCGTTGATGTTGCTGCAGGCGTCCCGGCAGCGGGCGCGTATCGATGGCCAAGGCAATCTGGTGGTTCTGGAGCAGCAGGACCGTAGCTTGTGGGACCGGCAGTTCATTGCCGAGGGCTGTGAGCTGGTGCGCCAGGCCCTGCAGAGCCGTGCGTTCGGGGCCTATACCGTCCAGGCGGCGATTGCTGCTGTGCATGCCGAAGCGGCGACGGCTGAAGAGACGGACTGGGGGGAGATCGTTGGGCTGTATGATGTGTTGCAGCGGTATTGGCCATCAGCGGTGGTGGAGCTGAACCGGGCGGTGGCGCTGGCGAAGCGGGATGGGCCGGAGGTTGGCTTGCGGGAAGTCGAAGGGATCCTGGCGCGGGGGGAGTTGCTGGACTATCACCTGGCACATGCGGCGCGGGCCGAGCTGCATTGCCAGCTGGGGCAGGTGGAAGCGGCGCGTGCGGCCTGGCAGAAGGCGCTGGCCTTGACACGGCAGGCGCCAGAACGGCGGCATATCGAGCGGCGCTTGCAGGCTATCGAGTGATGTGGGGGGCGCCGGCCTCTTCGCGGGCAAGCCCGCTTCCGCAGGATTCCCGCTAAATCAACGAATTAGCGGGTTACCCAGGAGAGCAGCCTCGACGAAGAGGCTGGCTGCATCACACGTCAGCTAGCCACAAAATTCGGCGGTGACACCAGCTCGACGGTCTGCTGCTTGCGCGGCGCCAGGATCTCGGCTTCACCCGCGACCACCAGCTCATCGTTCTGGTTGTACACATTGGTGGCGATGCGCACCTTGAACTTGGGCAGCTTCTCGAGGATTTCCAGGCGCACGGTCAGGGTGTCGCCAATTTTCACCGGCTTCTGGAAGCTCATTTGCTGGCCCAGGTAGATGGTGCCAGGGCCCGGCAGGGTGCAGGCCACTGCAGCACTGATCAGCGCGCCGCTGAACATGCCATGGGCAATACGCTCGCGGAACATGCTCTTGGCGGCGAACTCGGCATCCAGGTGAACCGGGTTGTGGTCACCGGACATCGCAGCGAACAGCTGGATGTCGCGTTCTTCTACGGACTTCTTGTACTCGGCCTTCTGGCCGACTTCGAGGGCTTCGTAAGGCGTGTTGGTGACCTGGGACATCGATGCTTCCTTAAGCGTTGGGCGAGGGCGACTATCATTCACTGCGCGCAGGGCGGCCAAGGGCCAGCGCCTGTTCAAGCCAGCCGAGAATGTCGGCGATGACCTCGCCACGGTTGGTTTCGTTGAGTACTTCATGCCGCGCATCAGGATAGACGCGCAGCTGTACATGTCGATTGCCGGTCGCGCGCAGGGCGTCGGCCAGATGGGTGAGACGCTTGCCGGCACTGACCGGATCACATTCACCGCCGATCACCAGCATCGGCAGGTTGGGATCGATCTGCGCGAGGTTACCCGGCTGGCTGATCTGCGCCAAGCCTTGCAGCAGGTCGAGCCACAACTGGTTGGTGCAGCGAAAGCCGCATAACGGGTCATTCACGTACTGATCGACCTCGCCCGGGTCGCGGCTGAGCCAGTCGAATGCCGTGCGGTTGGGCTTGAAGGCGTTGTTGAACGAACCGAAGGACAACCATTCGATCAGTGCACTCTTGCCCAGTGGCCCCTGGCGCCAGGACTCCAGCCGGGCAATCAGCCGCGCAACGCGGTACAGCACGGCCGGTTGGTAGTTGGAGCCGCTGAGGATCGCCCCGTGCAGGCTGCCACTGTGATGCAGCAGGTAGGCCTGGGCGATGTAGCTGCCCATGCTGTGGCCGAACAGGAACAGCGGCGTGCACGGGAACTGCTGGCCGATGTGCTGGGCCACGCATCCCAGGTCGTTGACCACGGCATTCCAGCCATGATGGCGGGCGAACAGGCCGAGGTTGCCCAGTTCGGCAGTGCGCCCGTGGCCACGCTGATCGGCAGCGAACAGAGCAAAGCCGGCCTCGCTCAGGGCCTGGCCCAGGCGCTGGTAGCGCCCGGCATGCTCGGCCATGCCATGGGCCAGCAGCACCACGGCCTTTACCGGTGTGGCCGGCAGCCATTGGTATACGTACAGGCTGCAGTGCTCACTGGCGGGCAGCCAGAAGGCGTCGTGGTGCATGGCGGGTCCTTGTGCGCGCGGTTACCCGAACAGTGTATGCACAACCGGCCGGATTGCAGGAGGGGCACAAATAAGATTCACAATGTTAATGGCGGGACTTGGCGTATATGCCACCTTGGGTTTACCTGCTAACGTCGAATCAACGCCTTTTCGCCAGCAGGCGGTCAGGCAAAGGACTAAAGGACGCAGTGCAGGTCCAGGCAGAGGAACAATAATAAATGCAAGCCGACTTCTGGAATGACAAGCGCCCGGCGGGCGTGCCTTCCACCATCGACATCAATGCCTACGCCTCGGTCGTCGAGGTGTTCGAACGCTCCTGCAAGCGCTTTGCGGACCGCCCGGCGTTCAGCAACCTGGGCGTGACCCTCAGCTACGCGGAACTGGAGCGCCATTCGGCAGCCTTCGCTGCCTGGTTGCAGCAGCACACCGACCTCAAGCCGGGTGAGCGCATCGCCGTGCAGATGCCCAACGTGCTGCAGTACCCCATCGCCGTTTTCGGTGCCATGCGCGCCGGACTGATCGTGGTCAACACCAATCCGCTGTACACCGAGCGCGAGATGCGCCACCAGTTCAAGGACAGCGGCGCGCGTGCGCTGGTGTACCTTAACATGTTCGGCAAGCGCGTGCAGGAGGTGCTGCCCGATACCGGTATCGAGTACCTGATCGAGGCAAAGATGGGCGACCTGCTGCCGACCGCCAAGGGCTGGCTGGTCAACACCGTGGTCGACAAGTTGAAGAAGATGGTGCCGGCCTACCAGTTGCCTCAAGCGGTGCCGTTCAAGCAGGTGCTGCGCGAGGGCCGCGGGCTGTCGCCCAAACCGGTGTCGCTGAACCTCGATGACATCGCTGTGCTGCAGTACACCGGCGGCACCACTGGCCTGGCCAAGGGCGCCATGCTCACCCACGGCAACCTGGTGGCCAACATGCTGCAGGTGCTGGCCTGCTTTTCGCAGCACGGCCCCGATGGGCAGAAGCTGCTGAAGGACGGCCAGGAGGTGATGATCGCGCCGCTGCCGCTTTACCACATCTATGCATTCACCGCGAATTGCATGTGCATGATGGTGACCGGCAACCATAATGTGCTGATTACCAACCCGCGGGATATTCCCGGCTTCATCAAGGAGCTGGGCAAATGGCGTTTCTCTGGCTTGCTGGGCCTCAATACCCTGTTTGTCGCACTGATGGACCACCCGGGCTTCCGTCAGTTGGACTTCTCGGCGCTGAAGGTCACCAATTCTGGTGGCACAGCGCTGGTCAAGGCCACCGCCGAGCGCTGGGAAAACCTTACCGGGTGCCGCATCGTTGAAGGCTACGGCCTGACAGAAACCTCGCCTGTAGCCAGCACCAACCCATACGGCCAGCTGGCGCGTCTGGGGACGGTGGGCATCCCTGTGGCGGGTACTGCGTTCAAGGTCATCGATGATGACGGCAACGAACTGCCGCTGGGCGAGCGGGGCGAGCTTTGCATCAAAGGCCCGCAGGTCATGAAGGGGTACTGGCAGCAGCCCGAGGCAACGGCCCAGGCACTGGATGCAGAAGGCTGGTTCAAGACCGGTGATATCGCGGTGATCGACCCGGACGGCTTCACCCGCATCGTCGACCGCAAGAAGGATATGATCATCGTCTCGGGCTTCAATGTGTACCCCAACGAAATCGAGGATGTGGTGATGGGGCATCCCAAGGTCGCCAACTGTGCGGCTATCGGCGTGCCGGACGAGCGTTCAGGCGAGGCGGTCAAGCTGTTCGTGGTGCCGCGCGAGGGCGGGGTGAGCGTTGATGAGCTGAAGGCCTACTGCAAGGCCAACTTCACCGGCTACAAAGTACCCAAGCACATCGTGCTGCGCGAATCGTTGCCGATGACGCCGGTGGGCAAGATATTGCGGCGGGAGTTGCGCGATATAGCTTGATACGGGGATGGCGTCTTCGCGGGTAACCCGCTCCTACACCGCCCAATGTAGGAGCGGGTTACCCGCGAATGCCTTAAACCGCTCTAACAGGCTGTATACAGCCTTATCTGCGACATTTTGGATAATTACTCTAAAAATGACCTGTATTGTTCATTGAGTCATTTTTGTGACCGTAAGGCCTGTTTTGGCCTCTAGGCGACCCCGGACAAAGCTGTTACTCTCGGCCCGCTTCCAGATGATGCGGTTTGCAACGAACCGTCATCTCATATCAATAATAAGCGCATCGACGCGTGAATCGAACTTCGCTGTTGCTGAAGGAGTGGGCTTCCATGATCGAAAATTTTTGGAAGGATAAGTACCCAGCCGGGATTACGGCGGAAATCAATCCTGACGAATTCCCCAATATCCAGGCGGTACTCAAGCAATCCTGCCAACGCTTTGCCGACAAACCGGCCTTTAGCAACCTGGGCAAGACTATCACTTATGGCGAGTTGTATGCGTTGTCGGGGGCGTTTGCCGCCTGGCTGCAGCAGCATACCGACCTCAAGCCGGGTGACCGCATTGCCGTGCAATTGCCCAATGTCCTGCAATACCCGGTCGCGGTCTTCGGTGCCATGCGTGCCGGGCTGATCGTGGTCAACACCAACCCGCTGTACACCGCGCGGGAGATGGAACACCAGTTCAACGACTCCGGTGCCAAGGCCCTGGTGTGCCTGGCCAACATGGCTCACCTGGCCGAGAAAGTGCTGCCAAAAACCCAGGTCAGGCACGTTATCGTCACCGAAGTGGCCGACCTGCTGCCGCCACTCAAGCGCTTGTTGATCAACAGCGTGATCAAGTACGTGAAGAAGATGGTGCCGGCCTACAGCCTGCCGCAGGCCGTGCGTTTCAATGACGCCCTGGCGTTGGGCAAGGGCCAGCCAGTGACCGAAGCCAACCCGCAGGCCAACGACGTGGCGGTGCTGCAATACACCGGCGGTACCACCGGCGTGGCCAAGGGCGCCATGCTGACCCACCGCAACCTGGTGGCCAACATGCTGCAGTGCCGGGCACTGATGGGCTCCAACCTGCACGAAGGCTGCGAAATCCTCATCACCCCGCTGCCGCTGTACCACATCTATGCGTTTACCTTCCATTGCATGGCGATGATGCTGATCGGCAACCACAACGTGCTGATCAGCAACCCGCGAGACCTGCCGGCGATGGTCAAGGAACTGGGCAAGTGGAAGTTCAGCGGCTTTGTCGGCCTCAACACCCTTTTCGTTGCCCTGTGCAACAACGAGGCATTCCGTGCCCTGGATTTCTCGGCGCTGAAGATCACGCTGTCGGGTGGCATGGCCCTGCAGCTGAGTGTGGCCGAGCGCTGGAAGGCCGTTACCGGTTGCGCCATCTGCGAAGGCTACGGCATGACCGAAACCAGCCCGGTGGCGGCGGTGAACCCGTCGGAAGCGAACCAGGTGGGTACTATCGGTATTCCGGTGCCGTCGACCCTGTGCAAGATCATCGACGACGCCGGCAAAGAGCTGCCGCTTGGCGAGGTGGGCGAACTGTGCGTCAAGGGCCCGCAGGTGATGAAGGGCTACTGGCAGCGTGAAGACGCCACGGCCGAGATTCTCGACAGCGAAGGCTGGCTGAAGACCGGTGACATCGCCCTGATACAGGCCGATGGCTACATGCGTATCGTCGACCGCAAGAAAGACATGATTCTGGTCTCGGGCTTCAATGTGTACCCCAACGAGCTGGAAGATGTGTTGGCGGCCTTGCCGGGCGTGCTGCAGTGCGCAGCCATTGGTGTGCCGGACGAGAAGTCGGGTGAAGTGATCAAGGTCTTCATCGTGGTCAAGCCGGGCATGACCGTGACCAAGGAGCAGGTGATGGAGCACATGCGTGCCAACGTCACCGGTTACAAGGTACCGCGCCACATCGAGTTCCGCGATTCGCTGCCAACCACCAACGTGGGCAAGATCCTGCGCCGCGAACTGCGTGATGAAGAGCTCAAGAAGCAAGGCTTGAAGAAAATCGCCTGACCATAAGCCTGCACGCTCAGTGTGGCAGCGGCCTCGTGTCGCGAAAGGGCCGCGAAGCGGCCCTGGGATTTTGGCGGCGATGCGACAATGGTTGGGGGCGCTATGCGCCCCTTTCGCGACACAAGGCCCCACAATAAGATGCGGCGCCGTCTTCAGACATTGTGAGCCCCTGTAGGCGCGGGTTTACCCGCGAATACGGTAGTGGCGACAACGGTGAACGGCGGGTGGAGATCGGTCAGCAGGGCCGGCCCTTTCGCGGGTAAACCCGCTCCTACATCCGCGCAACTCAGCGCAGCTTCTCGAGCATCTGGTAATACCACATCCCCGCCGCCAGCAGCGGGTTCCCCAGCAAGTCCCCCATCGGTACCCGCACATGCTTGCACTGGGCGAAGGTGTCGAACTTCTCCAGCGTTCCGGTCAACGCTTCGGCCATGATCTCACCCATGATGTGGCTGGTGGCGATGCCGTGCCCTGAGTAACCCTGGCAGTACCACACGTTGTCCGACAGCTTGCCCAACTGCGGAATGCGGTTGACCACGATGCCCATGGCGCAGCTCCACTGGAATTCGATCGGCACCCCCTTCAATGCCGGGAAGGTGCGTTCGATGCAGGGGCGCAATTCGCCTTCGATGTCGCGTGAATCCTTGCCGGAGTAGTTGGCGCCGCCGCCGAACAGCAGGCGTTTGTCGGCTGTCAGGCGATAGTAGTCGAGGACGAAGCGGCAGTCGTACACCGCCAGGTCCTGTGGGTTGATCTGCTCGGCCAGCTCACCCAGGGGCGCGGTGGTGACGATACCGCCCATGGCCGGGAAGATCTTGCTCTTGAGCTGGCGCTTTTCCAGCTTGTGATACACATCACCGGCCAACATCACCTGGCGTGCTTCCACCCGGCCGTGGGCGGTAACCACCGCCGGGCGCGGGCCGTGGACGATGTCCAGCACTTCCGAATTTTCGAATATCAGTGCACCCAGGCCATGCGCGGCACGGGCTTCGCCCAGGCACAGGTTGAGTGGGTGCAGGTGCAGGTTGCGCAGGTTCTTCAGCGCGCCCAGATAAAGCGGGCTTTGCAGATGCTCCGCCACTGCAGAGCGGTCGAGCAGTTGCACCTGCTCGCCCATGCCACGGCGTCGTGCTTCGGCCTCGAACGCACGCAGCTCGTTCATGTGCGAAGGCTTCATGGCTGCATGCAGGTGGCCACGCTTGAGGTCGCAATCGATGCCATAGCGCGCCACGCGCTGCTCGATCACCTGGTGCCCGCGCCAGCGCAAGTGCCAGATGAAATCGTCGACTTCGGCGCCCAGGTGGTTGCGCATCTGCGCGCGCATGGCCTCGTCGCCCGACAGGCTGCCGGTGACCTGGCCACCGTTGCGCCCGCTGGCGCCCCAGCCGATGCGGTTGGTTTCGACGATGGCGACCTTCAGGCCGCGCTCGGCCAGTTCCACCGCCGTGGCCACGCCCGTAAAGCCACCGCCGATGATCGCCACATCCACCTGCACTGTGCCCTTGAGTTGCGGGTACTCGCTGTGGTCGTTGAGGGTAGCGCTGTAATAGGACGGCGCGCGCTGCGCCGGGCCGTTGTTCAATGCTGCGTTCATGGGTGTTCCTTGTTATGTGGGGGCTCAGGCCTGGTGCAGGTACCAGCGCCAGTCCTGTTCGCTGACTTCGGCCATGAACTGGCGGTACTCGGCGCGCTTGACCTTCAGGTACACGCCAAGGAAGTCTTCGCCCAATGCTTCGCGGGCCCAATCGGAATGTTGCAGGGCGTCGAGGGCGGTCAGCCAGTCGGTGGGCAAGTGTTCGGTGGCCTGGGCATAGCCGTTGCCTTCAACGGGGGCGCCTGGGTCAAGCTGTTCGCGGATGCCCCGGTGGCTGGCAGCAAGGATCGCCGCTGCAGCCAGGTAAGGGTTGGCATCAGCGCCACAGATGCGGTGCTCCACATGCCGGCTGTTGGCCGGGCCACCCGGCACGCGCAGGCTCACGGTGCGGTTGTCCACGCCCCAGGTTGGCGCCAGGGGCGCATAACTGTTGGCCTGGAAACGGCGGTACGAGTTGGCGTTGGGGCAGAACAGCAACAGCGAGTCGCGCAGGTGACGCAGCATGCCGGCCACGGCCTGGCGCAGCAACGGGGTGCCGGCCTTGTCTTCACTGGCGAACAGGTTGTTGCCAGCGCTGTCGGCCAGGCTCAGGTGCATGTGCATGCCGGTGCCGGCCAGTTGGGCGAATGGCTTGGCCATGAAGCAAGCCTGCATGCCGTGAGCATGGGCCACACCTTTTACCAGGCGCTTGTAGCGCACCGCCTGGTCCATCGCCTGCAGCGCATCGCCATGCTCCAGGGTGATTTCTACCTGGCCGGGGGCGTACTCGGAAATGGCCGTGCGCGCCGGGATGCCTTGGGCCTTGCAGGCAGCGTACAGGTCGGCGAGGAACGGTTCGATCTGCTCCAGTTCGCGCAGGCCATAGACCTGGGTGCTGCGGGGGCGACCACCATCGTTGTCCAGCGCCGGTTGTGGGCGGCCTTGGGCATCACGCTGCTGGTCAAGCAGGTAGAACTCCAGCTCGCAGGCCATCACCGGGTGATAACCGTCAGCCTTCAGCGCTTCGATGGTGCGCAGCAGCACATGGCGTGGGTCAGCGATGCTGGCCGGCAGCCCCTCGCTGGGGTGCATGCTCACCTGCACTGCGGCAGTTGGCACCCGGCGCCAGGGCAGGCGCACCAGGCTGCCGTCAAGCGGGTAGGCACGGCAGTCGATATCACCGACGTCCCACACCAGGCCGGAGTTTTCCACGTCGTCGCCATTGAGGGTCAGGCCCAGGATGGTGCTGGGCAGTGGCCGGCCGGTCTGGTACACGGCCAGCAGTTCCTCGCGGTGCAACAGCTTGCCGCGTGGCACGCCGTTGGCGTCGAGGATGAACAGTTCGAACAGCTCGATATCGGGGTTGTCGGCCAGAAAACGGGTAGCCTGCTCTACAGGGGCAAAGTGCATGATCAATTCGCTCATAGACGCGCAGGGCCACCGCGCAAGCAGGCGGCCCGGTTGAGTCAAACGGCCAGAAGGTGGCCGGGTCTGGTCACAATGGCGTGAGCGAGGTGTCCGGTGGGCGCGCGTGACGGCAGTGCCACAAGGCCCAGAAGGCGAGGATGATGTGGACCAGCGGATTTTCCCCGGCACGCCTCCGGGCCTTCGGCAGCGAAGGGCGGGACGACGGTGGGGCGATGGGCTGGGCGGGAGTCATGCCTTTGATACTCACATGCGGCGTAAGGTTGATTAAAGCAGTGAATGGCAACCTTTACATCGCACTTGGCTAAACATTCGTGTTGAAAGCATCACGGTCAAAGTGGGAGCGGCCTTGCGTCGCGAAAGGGCCGCGTAGCGGACCCCGGCCATCAGCGACCACGCAGAAATTGCTGGGGCCGCTTTGCGGCCCTATCGCGACACAAGGCCGCTCCCACAGGGAGCGTGCAGGCAGCAGAGAATCCGCAAATCTGCGACAATCGCCCGACTTTCCGAATGCCGATCATGAAAAAGCAGGCTCACCTGCATCACTAAAAAGCCCCATGACTGACCACGCCATCGACAAACTGCTGCAAAACCTCGACCACGCCATGATTGCCGACCGCCATCGCCTGCGCCGGCAACTGCACGAACTGCGCAAGCGCCCCGACGAGGCGAAGCTGGCGCAGTGGGTGGAGAAGGTCCAGGCCTCCTGCGCTCAGGTCACCGCGCGTCAGCAGAGCGTGCCGACCGTACGCTACGACGACAACCTGCCCATCGCCGCCAAGCGTGACGAAATCAAGAAGGCCCTGGCCGAAAACCAGGTGTTGGTGATTGCCGGCGAAACCGGCTCTGGCAAGACGACCCAGTTGCCGAAGATCTGCCTTGAGCTTGGCCGTGGCAGCCATGGGTTGATCGCCCATACCCAGCCACGCAGGATCGCAGCGCGTAGCGTGGCAGCGCGGGTCGCCGAAGAGCTGGGCACGCCCTTGGGCGCGCTGGTCGGCTACCAGGTGCGTTTCGAAGACCAGAGCGATTCCAACACCTTGGTCAAGCTGATGACCGACGGCATCCTCCTGGCCGAAACCCAGCACGACCGCTTCCTTGAACGCTACGACACGATCATCGTCGACGAAGCGCACGAGCGCAGCCTGAACATCGACTTCCTGCTCGGCTACCTGAAAACGTTGCTGCATCGCCGACCGGACCTGAAGCTGATCATTACCTCGGCCACCATCGACCTGGAGCGCTTTTCCAGGCACTTCGACGGCGCACCGATCATCGAGGTGTCCGGGCGCACCTTCCCGGTGGACACCTGGTACCGCCCGCTGACCAGCGAACAGGACGAAGAGGGCAACCAGATCGAGGACGACCTCACCGTCGATCAGGCCATCCTTGCCACCCTCGATGAGCTGGCACAGCACGAACGCAGCGAAGGCAAGGGCCCCGGCGATGTGCTGATCTTCCTGCCGGGCGAGCGGGAAATCCGTGATGCCGCCGAGATTCTGCGCAAGGCGCAACTGCGCCATACCGAGATTTTGCCGCTGTACGCGCGCCTGTCACCGGCCGAGCAGCAGCGTATCTTCCAACCGCACACCGGGCGCCGCGTGGTGCTGGCCACCAACGTCGCCGAAACCTCGCTGACTGTGCCGGGCATCCGCTATGTGATTGACACCGGTACTGCGCGCATCAGCCGCTACAGCTACCGCGCCAAGGTCCAGCGCCTGCCGATCGAGGCAGTGTCACAGGCCAGTGCCAACCAGCGTAAAGGCCGTTGCGGCCGGGTCGAGCCTGGCATTTGCGTGCGTCTCTACAGCGAAGAGGACTTCAACAGCCGGCCAGCGTTTACCGACCCGGAGATTCTGCGCACCAACCTGGCGGCGGTGATCCTGCAGATGTTGCACCTGCGCCTGGGTGCAATCGATGCCTTCCCGTTCATCGAGCCGCCAGATGGCAAAGCCATCAGCGACGGCTTCAACCTGTTGCAGGAGCTTTCGGCGGTCAACCGCGAGAACCAGCTGACGCCAATTGGCCGCCAGTTGGCGCGCTTGCCGATCGACCCTCGGCTGGGCCGCATGCTGCTTGAAGGCGCACGCCTGGGCAGCCTGCAGGAAGTGCTGATCGTCACCAGCGCGCTGTCGGTGCAGGACCCGCGTGAACGCCCTCCAGAACGCCAGCAGGCCGCCGATCAGGCGCACGCACAGTGGAAGGACGTGGACTCGGACTTCGCTGCGCTGGTCAACCTGTGGCGTGGTTTCGAGGAACAACGCCAGGCGCTGACCGCCAACCCGCTGCGCAACTGGTGCCGCAAGCAGTTCCTGAACTACTTGCGGCTGCGCGAGTGGCGCGATGCTCATCGTCAGTTGGCGCTGATTTGCCGCGACCTGCAACTGACGGTGAACAAGGAACCGACCGATTACCAGAAGCTGCACAAGGCAATCCTCAGCGGGCTGCTCAGCCAGATTGGCCAGAAGACCGAAGAGGGCGACTACCAGGGCGCCCGCCAGCGGCGCTTCTGGGTGCATCCGTCGTCGGGCCTGGGGCGCAAGCGCCCGCAGTGGGTCATGGCTGCCGAGCTGGTCGAAACCACCAAGCTGTATGCGCGCATGGTGGCCAAGATCGAGCCGGACTGGATCGAACCGCTGGCCGGCCACCTGATCAAGAAAAACCATTTCGAGCCGCACTGGGAGAAGAAGCGCGGGCAGGTGGTGGCCTACGAGCAGATCACCCTCTACGGGCTGATCCTGGTCGGCCGCCGGCCAGTGCACTACGGCCCGATCGACCCGGCGACCTCGCGCGAGCTGTTTATCCGCGAAGGCCTGGTGGGTGGCGAAATCCAGTCGCGGGCCAAGTGCCTGACGGCCAACAAGCGCCTGCTTGAAGAGCTGGACGAGCTGGAAGCCAAGGCTCGCCGGCGTGACATCCTGGCTGACGAAGAAACGCTGTACGCTTTCTACGAAGCGCGCTTGCCGGCGGAAATCCACCAGACGGCGACCTTCGACAGTTGGTACCGCATGGGCAGCCAGAAGGACGCCAACCTGCTGATCATGCGCGAGGAGGACGTGCTGGCCCGCGAGGCCAGCGAAGTGACCGCCGCACAGTACCCCGACAGTATGCAGGTGGGCGATTTGCGTCTGCCGCTGAGCTACCACTTCGAGCCCGGCCACCCCCGCGATGGTGTGACGGTGCGGGTGCCGGCACCGCTGTTGCCGAGCCTGCCGGGCGAGCGCCTGGAGTGGCTGGTGCCAGGTCTGCTGGAGGCCAAGTGCGTGGCGCTGGTGCGTAACCTGCCCAAGGCCTTGCGCAAGAACTTCGTCCCGGTGCCAGACTTCGTCAAGGCTTCGCTGGCGCGCATGACCTTCGGCCAAGGGGCGCTGCCGCAGGCCCTGGGCCAGGAACTGCTGCGCATGACCGGTGCACGTGTGTCGGACGAGGCCTGGGACGAGTCGGTCAACCAGGTCGAAGGCCACCTGCGCATGAACATCGAAGTGGTCGATGGCCAGGGCAAGTTCCTTGGCGAAGGCCGCGACCTGGCAGAACTGACCGCGCGCTTTGCTGCCGCCAGCCAGGCTGCCTTGGCCGTGCCGCGTGACGCCAAGGGTGAGCAGCCGGTGCAGGCCAAGGCCTTCAGCGAAGTGAAGCAGACCGCCCAGCAGAAGATCGCCGGCCTGTCGATGACCGTGTACCCGGCACTGGTGGAAGACAACGGCACCGTGCGTGAAGGGCGCTTCTCGACCCAGGCCGAAGCCGAGTTCCAGCACCGCCGCGCATTGCAACGGCTGTTGCTGCAGCAGTTGGCCGAGCCGGCCAAGTTCCTGCGCGGCAAGCTGCCGGGGCTGACCGAGCTGGGCCTGCTGTACCGTGAAATGGGGCGAGTAGAGGCGCTGGTCGAAGACATTCTGCTGGCTAGCCTGGACAGTTGCATCCTCGAAGGCGAACAACCGTTGCCACGTGATGGCGCGGCCTTGGCCGGGCTGGCTGAACGCAAGCGCGGCAGCTGGGCCGAGCATGCCGAGCGCCTGGCCAGGCAGACCCTGGAAGTGCTGAAACTGTGGCATGGGCTGCAGAAACGCTTCAAGGGCAAGATCGACCTGAGCCAAGCGGTGGCACTGAACGACATCAAGCAGCAGCTGGGCAACCTGGTGTACCCGGGCTTCGTGCGCGAAACGCCTGGGGTGTGGTTCAAGGAGTTGCCGCGTTACCTCAAGGCGGTTGAATTGCGCCTCGAGAAACTTGGCTCGCAAGTACAGAAGGACCGGGTGTGGAGCGGCGAGCTGGCCAATTTGTGGACGCAGTACAAGGCCCGTGCCGACAAGCATGCCCAGGAAGGCAAGCGCGATGAGCAACTGACCGTGTACCGCTGGTGGCTGGAAGAGTATCGAGTGTCGCTGTTTGCCCAGCAGTTGGGGACCAAGGTGCCGATTTCTGACAAGCGATTGAGCAAACAATGGAGTCAGGTGGAAGGCTAACCTTCATTATTTGTGGCAAACTTTGGGGCGTTTGGGGCCGCTTTGCGGCCCTTGGCGGGTAAGCCCGCCCTGCGGGGGTAAATGTACGCCCCTGAATTGGCACTAAAGTGCCATTAACCTGTCATATTCCCAGCCAGCGCCTTGTGGCGATGGCCTTTGACCAGAGGAACGACCGTGCATAACGTCGTGATCAGCGGCACCGGCCTGTACACCCCGGCCCAGAGCATTTCCAACGAAGAGCTGGTGGCTTCCTTCAACGCCTGGTCGCAGCAGTTCAACCAGGACAACGCTGCCGCCATCGAGCGCGGAGAGGTCGAAGCGGCGCCGCTCTCCGACCCGGCGTTCATCGAAAAGGCCTCGGGCATCAAGAGCCGTTTTGTCATGGACAAGGCCGGTATCCTAGACCCGCAGCGCATGAAGCCGCGCCTGCCCGAGCGCAGCAACGATGAACCGTCGGTGCTCTGTGAAATGGCCGTGGCCGCTGCCCGTCAGGCCCTGCAGCGCGCTGGCCGAACGGCGGCCGATGTCGACGGGGTGATCGTCGCCTGCTCCAATTTGCAGCGCCCGTACCCGGCCATCGCCATCGAAGTGCAACAGGCATTGGGTATCCAGGGTTTTGCCTTCGACATGAACGTGGCCTGCTCGTCGGCCACCTTCGGCATCCAGACCGCCGCCAACAGCGTAGCGCTGGGCCAGGCGCGGGCAGTGCTGATGGTCAACCCCGAAGTGTGCACCGGCCACCTCAACTTCCGTGACCGCGACAGCCATTTCATATTTGGCGATGCTGCCACCGCCGTGTTGCTGGAGCGTGCCGACCAGGCCACTTCGGCGCACCAGTTCGACGTCGTCAGCAGCAAGCTCTGGACTGAGTTCTCCAACAACATCCGCAACAACTTCGGCTTCCTCAACCGTGCGGCGGAAGAGGGCGAAGGCGCTGCGGACAAGCTGTTCATCCAGGAAGGCCGCAAGGTGTTCCGCGAGGTGTGCCCGAAGGTGGCCGAGCTGATCGGTGAGCACCTGCAGGAGAACGGGCTGCAACCGGGCGACGTGAAGCGCTTCTGGCTGCACCAGGCCAACCTCAGCATGAACCAGCTGATCGTCAAGAAACTGTTGGGGCGTGAGGTGGCCGAGGAAGAGGCACCGGTGATTCTGGACCGTTACGCCAATACCAGCTCGGCGGGGTCGGTGATTGCCTTCCACCTGTACCAGGATGACCTGGCAAAGGGCTCGTTGGGCGTGTTGAGCTCGTTTGGTGCGGGGTATTCGATCGGTAGCGTGATTTTGCGCAAGCGCTGATTGAGCAGAAGCCTGTTCCGGCCCTTTCGCGGGTAAACCCGCTCCTACGACGGGCCGTGCCGGACCGCCCATGCGTGTACACCACCGACCGTTGTAGGAGCGGGTTCACCCGCGAATACGGTAGCGCCGGCACCGGTGAACGCCCGGTAGAAAGTGGCCGATGCATTTCTGGCAGGCAAAAAAGCGGGAAACGCCGGATGGGGTCGGCATTTCCCGCTTCAGGTGAAGCAGAGCAGGGTGTCGCTTAGAACTTGGCTTCCAGATCAACCTGCAGGGTGTCTACGTCAGCATTGCTGTTCGGCAGCTGCGACAGGTCGGTCTTGGCCATCAGATAGGCAGCACCCAGGGAGAAGTTCTTGTCGATTTCGTAACCGACCTTGAACTTGTGACCACGCGAACCGGTGAAGCCGTTGCCGAAGTCCGAATCGGTGAACAGGCTGACCACCGCGTTACGCTGCACATCGCGGTAGTTGTAGTCCAGGCTCCAGGCGCCCATTTTGGTTTTCAAGCCAGCCAGCCAGGCCTGATCTTCGCCATCGGTGCTCTCGGTATTCTTCACGTACTGGCCATAGGCCGACAACGGAATGGCCAAGCCGGTGAAGTCGATCTGGCCAAAGCCTTCCACCAGATTGAACTCGTTGGTGGTGTTGCCGAACGACTGCAGGATGGCTGCTTCCTTGTCGTTGTCGTAACCATAGATGCTGGCACCCACGGTGAGCTTGAGCACGTCGGCCGGCGCAAACTTGGCGCCCAGCTGGCCGTGGTAGACCTGCGCATCGTGCTTGTACTGGACGCCGTCACCATCGACGTTATCCTTCAGGGTGTACTGACCGGCGCTGGCAAAGACCTCGGCCCCGCCCAGGTCAGCCTTGTAAGTGGCAGCCACACCTTCCGGGTTGATGTCGCCATCCCAGATGATGTCGCCCATGCTCACCCAAGGCTGTGGCATCTTGCCGCCAATCAGGTGCAGGTTAGGGACTGCAGTCGGGTGCCAGTCGAGGTAGGCCAGGTCGACCCACAGCGACTTCTTGTCGAAGTAGTTATCGAGGCTCTGGTTGGTCGAGCGCCGGTCGGCGCTGCTGCCAGTGGCTATACGAACCCCTGCGTCGACCTGCGGGTTGATCTCGCTGTAGAAGCCGACACGGGCACGCACGCGCTGGCGATCCTGGTTGCCGCTGCTGCTGTTCGGGTCGTCGACGTTGACGTCTTCGTAACGCAGGCGTACGTCACCTTTGATCTGGGTCTTGGCGGCCCATGCCACTTTTTGTTCAAAGGAGCTCATACGTTCGGACTGAGCTTTCTGGTCGGCCTTTTCCTTGGTTTCTTTTGCCAGGTCGCCCTGCAGTTCGTTGTACTGCGCCTGGTTGATCGAGCCATTGGCGCGGAGCATTTCGAGCAGCTTGGCGTCGACAGCAGCACTGGCCGGGGCACTCAGGGCCAGCATCATGCCGGTGAGGCTTACTCCGGTAAGTGTGGAAACAAGACGCATAAGGTTCTCCCTACTGAAAAAAATGGGGGAGGCTCAAGCGCCTGCCCCTGCGTTGGCATGTCTTCGGAAAGGGCCTGAGTAGACAGGTTCTGTGGATCCGGAAAACAGGCGCAAGTATTGCGGGGGTCAATGACAGATTAATGTCTGATTAGTGGCACTCTTGTTAAGTAATTGAGAATGAAGGGATCAACCCGGCGTTCGTCATTTGAGCGAAGGGCCTTCCTTGGGGATACTGACGGTCTTCAGACAGCGAGCCGAAAACGTGACCAGCCTGTACAGCCTTGCCCATCTGCGTGATCTCCCGACAGCCACCTGGGATGCCCATGTGCCAGCCGGTCAACCCTTCCTGCGCCATGCTTTTCTCAGTGCAATGGAGGACAGCGGCAGCGTGGCGCGCAGCACTGGCTGGGCTCCCGAGCACCTGGTGCTGGAGCGTGACGGGCAGGTGCGGGCGCTGTTGCCCGCTTACCGCAAGTGGCACTCGTTTGGCGAGTATGTGTTCGATCATGGTTGGGCCGATGCTTGTCAGCGGGCCGGTATCGCCTACTATCCAAAACTGCTTGGCGCTGTACCGTTCAGTCCGGTCAGCGGCCCTCGGCTGCTGGCGGCCGATCCGGCTGACGGTTTGTTGATGCTGCAGGCCCTGCCGGAGTATCTGGGCAAGGGTGGGCTTTCCGGAGCGCACATCAACTTCACCGACCAGGCGCTGGACGCGCAGTTGGCGGGCCTGCCAGGGTGGATGGAACGCCTGGGTTGCCAGTTTCACTGGCAAAACCGGGGGTATCGCGACTTCCAGGACTTTCTCGACAGCCTCAGCTCGCGCAAGCGCAAGCAGATGCGCAAGGAGCGCGAGCAGGTGGCCGGGCAGGGCATCGAATTCCGTTGGTACCGCGGCGAAGAGCTGGACGAGGCGCAGTGGGACTTCGTCTTCCTGTGTTACGCCAACACCTATGCGGTACGCCGCCGGGCACCTTACCTGACCCGCGAATTCTTCAGCCTGCTGGCCGAACGCATGCCCGAAGCGGTGCGCGTGGTGATGGCGCGCCAAGGCGGGCGTGATGTGGCAATGGCCCTGAGCCTGGTGGGGGGGGACAGCCTGTTTGGCCGCTATTGGGGCTGCCTGGATGAGTTCGATCGGCTGCATTTCGAGACGTGTTTCTACCAGGGCATGGACTTTGCCATTGCCGAGGGTTACCAGCGTTTCGATGCCGGGGCGCAGGGCGAGCACAAGCTGATTCGCGGGTTCGAGCCGGTGTTGACGCGGTCCTGGCATTACCTGCTGCACCCGGGGTTGCGGCGGGCGGTGGAGGACTTTCTGCTCCAGGAACGGGAAGGGGTCAAGGGGTATGCCGAGGAGGCGCGGGGGATGTTGCCCTACCGCCGGGACTGATCTGGGTTGCCTGTGCCGGCCTTTTCGCGGGTAAACCCGCTCCTACAACGGCCTGTGTTCAACCCACGGTGTGTGTCCACCGCAGATCAGTGTGTAGGAGCGGGTTTACCCGCGAAAAGGCCGCACAGGTGTCAGTCGACCCCGACAAAGCCTCCGGTCTGGTGGTGCCACAATCGGGCATACAGCCCTTGCTGCTCCAGCAACTCACTGTGGCTGCCACTCTCGGCAATTCGCCCCTTGTCCAGCACCACCAGCCGGTCCATCCGGGCAATGGTCGACAGCCGGTGGGCGATGGCAATCACCGTCTTGCCCTGCATCAGCGTCTCCAGGCTTTCCTGGATCGCCGCTTCCACTTCCGAATCCAGCGCTGAAGTGGCTTCGTCCATGATCAGGATCGGCGCATTCTTCAACAGTACCCGGGCAATGGCGATACGCTGACGCTGACCGCCCGACAACTTGACCCCGCGCTCCCCCACATGGGCATCGAAGCCGGTACGCCCCTGGGCGTCCGACAGTTGCGGGATGAACTCGTCGGCGCGGGCACGGCGCACGGCTTCTATCAACTCCGCCTCGCTGGCGTCTGGGCGACCATACAGCAAGTTGTCGCGGATCGAACGGTGCAGCAGCGAGGTGTCCTGGGTGATCATGCCGATCTGCGCACGCAAGCTGGCCTGGCTGACCTCGGCAATGTCCTGGCCGTCGATCAGGATGCGCCCACCCTGCACGTCGTACAGGCGCAACAGTAGGTTGACCAAGGTCGACTTGCCTGCCCCGGACGGGCCGATCAAGCCAATTTTCTCACCAGAGCGGATGTCCAGGTTGAGCCCTTCGATGACATTGGCAGCCTTGCCGTAATGGAAGTCGACGTCATCGAAACGCACCGCGCCGCGGCTGACCTTCAGTGCCGGCGCATTGGGCGGGTCGGTGACGGTGACCGGCTGGGCGATGGTCTGCAGGCCGTCCTGCACCATGCCGATGTTCTCGAAAATGCCGTTGACCACCCACATGATCCAGCCTGACATGTTGACGATGCGGATCACCAGGCCAGTGGCCAGGGCGATGGCGCCAACGGTGATCAGCGACTGGCTCCAGAGCCACAGGGCAAGGCCGGTGGTAGTGACCACCAGCAGGCCATTGAGCGTGGTAATGACCACGTCCATGCTGGTGACCACCCGTGAGGCCAGCTGGGTTTTTTCGGTTTGTTCGCGGATTGCTTCGCGAGCGTATTGCTGTTCGTAGTCGGTGTGGGCGAACAGCTTGAGGGTGGCGATGTTGGTGTAGCCATCGACGATACGCCCCATGAGCTTGGAGCGGGCGTCGGAAGAAATCACCGAGCGTTCCTTCACCCTCGGCACGAAGTAGCAGAGCGCGGCGATGTAGCCGATGATCCACAACAGCAGCGGCAGCATCAGGCGCCAGTCGGCCTCGGCAAACAACACCAGCGACGTAATGGCGTAGATCAGTACATGCCATAGCGCGTCCACGGCCTGTACGGCGGAGTCGCGCAGCGAGTTGCCGGTCTGCATGATGCGTTGGGCAATGCGCCCGGCAAAGTCGCTCTGGAAGAAGTTCAGGCTCTGCTTGAGCACGTAGGTATGGTTCTGCCAGCGGATCAGGCTGGTCATGCCAGGGTTGATAGTCTGGTGCACCAGCAGGTCATGCAGGCCGAAGAACACTGGCCGCAGCAGCAGGATCACCACCAGCATCCAGATCAGCTCGCCGCTGTGCTCGCTGAAGAAGTTGGCATTGGGCGTACCCTGGGCCAGGTCGATGATGCGGCTGAGGTAGCTGAACATCGCCACCTCGATCAGCGAGGCGAACAGGCCAACCACCAGCAGGGCGAGAAAAGCAGGCCATACCTGGCGCAGGTAGTACAGATAGAACGGCCACACCGTGCTCGGTGGGGCTTCGCTCGGTGCCGCGCGGAAAATATCGATCAGTCTTTCGAAACGACGGTACAGCATGGTCGACAACACTCCTGTTCGTCCGACCCTCAGGCGGTTTCACATCCTTGTGAAGCCTGCAGTCAGTCGATACGTTTGGCGGACTTGATATAGACCGGATCGGCCGGTACGTCGCGCATGCCTTTTTTGATGGTGGTGGGCGAGTTGACGATCTGGTCGACCACTTCCATGCCCTTGGTCACTTTGCCGAACACGGCGTAACCGGCGTCGCGGCCCGGGTTGAGGAAGTCGTTGTCGGCGACGTTGATGAAGAACTGGCTGGTGGCTGAATTCGGGTTGGACGTGCGCGCCATCGACAGTGTGCCGCGGGTGTTCTGCAGGCCGTTGCTGGCCTCGTTCTTGATCGGGTCGTTGGTGTTCTTCTGCACCATCTGGTCAGTGAAACCGCCGCCCTGGACCATGAACCCCGGGATCACGCGGTGGAAGATGGTGTTGTTGTAGAAGCCGCTGTCGACGTACTCCAGGAAGTTCTTGGTACTGATCGGTGCCTTCTCGGCGTTCAGCTCGATTTCGACCTGGCCGAAGCTGGTGTCCAGCATGACGTGCGGGGTCTTGTCGGAAGCCATGACACTGGTGGCGAAGGCAACCGAGCAGGCGGTGAGCAGGAGTTTTTTCAGCATGGGCTCAAAGATCCTTGAGAGGTGGAAGCGGCTGCGAGGAACTGCAGCAGGGTCTGGTTGAAGACCTCGGGTTGATCGAGGGGTGTAGCGTGCCGGGAATCGTCGACGACGACCAGCCTGGCGTTGGGTATTAGGGCGACGTAGCGCTCTTTGAGTTGTATCGGCGTGTAATCGTGGTCGGCGGCGATCACCAGAGTAGGGCAGCGAATCTGCCCGATGCGTTCCTGCACGCCCCAGTCGACGATAGCGTCGAAGCTCTTGAGGTAGGCGCGTTTGTCGTTGCGCGCCCAGCGCTGGGCCATCTTCTGCCGCAGGTCTGCTTGTTGTGGTTTGGGGAACAGTCGTTCGGCCAGCCCCTTGCCGACGGTTTCGACACTGAGGACGCGCGCCAGGCTCCAGCGCTTGAACCACCATAGCCAGTCACTGCGGGTGCGGCGCTTGACCTCGGGGGCGCTGTTGACGATGCACAGGCTGCGCAACCATTGCGGGTGGTCGACGGCAAACTGGAAGCCGACCATGCCGCCCATGGACAGGCCGACGAAGTGCACCGGGCCTGTGTGCAAGTGTTCGAGCAGGGCCAGCAGGTCGGCACTGAAGGTGGCGATCTGGTAACCGTCAGCGGGTTTGTCGGAGCGACCGTGGCCGCGGATGTCCATGAGGATCACCCGATAGTGGCGGCTGAGCACTGGCACCTGCAACTCCCAGTCCTGGCAGCTGGAGCCCAGCCCGTGCAGCAATACCAGGGGTTCGCCCTGGCCATATTCCTCGTAATGCAGTGTGCATCCTTCGTGTTCGAAATAGGCCATGGGCGCGGTCCTCTCAGGCTTGCGGGGGGGCTGCGAAGGGCACGTCCAGTGGCGCGGTGTCAAAATTGCGCAGCAGGTCGATGAGAATCTGCGTGGCCGGGCCCAGGGTCTTCTCTTTGCTCGAGTAAAGGTAGAACAGTGGGTGGCGGCTGCCACCCTGATCCAGCGGCAAGGGCTTGAGCACGCCTTCGCGCAGTTCACGCTCGATCATGTGACGGGGCAGCCAGGCAAAGCCCAGGCCGCTGCTGACGAAGGTGGCGGCGGTGCCCAGGCTGCCGACAGTCCAGCGCTGCTCGGCGCCCAGCCAGCCTACGTCACGCGGTTGGGCGCGGCCGGAATCGCGGATCACCACCTGCAGCTGGCTTTCCAGGTCCTGGAAGGTCAGTTCACGGCCCAGGCGGTGCAGGCTGTGCTCGGGGTGGGCGACGGCGATGAACTCCACTGCGCTCAATTCGGCACCCAGGTAGCCGCCGATGCTGTAGCTGCTGATGGCCAGGTCGGCGATGCCTTCGTGCATCACTTCCTCCACGCCAGACAGTACCTCTTCACGCAGGCGCACCCGGCAGCCGCGGCTTTGCGGCATGAACGCAGCCAGCGCGCGCACCAGGCGGGCACTGGGGTAGGCGGCATCGACCACCAGGCGCACCTCGGCTTCCCAGCCTTGTTCCATGTGATGGGCCAGGTCTTCGAGCTGGCTGGCCTGTTTGACCAGGTGGCGCGAGCGGCGCAGCAGCACATTGCCGGCTTCGGTCAGCACCGCCTTGCGGCCATCGATGCGCAACAGCGGCACGCCCAGTTGCTCCTGCATGCGGGCCACGGTGTAGCTGACCGATGACTGCGAGCGGTGCAAGGCCTCGGCGGCCTGGGCAAACCCGCCGTGATCGACCACTGCTTGCAGGGTTCGCCACTGGTCAAGGGTTACGCGTGGCGCTTTCATCTTTCGCTCCTGTTGTCCTAAGCTGCGCTCTTTCAAGGAGAACGGCCCATGAAGAAATGTTGTGCGGCAATACTGATGTGCCTGCCCCTCGGGGCCATGGCTTATCCCATCGATGTAGAGAAGGAGCTGACCGGGGTCAAGCTCGACTACACCGCCTATGACACGGCCTATGACATTGGCGCCATCACCCTCAACAACTATGGGCAGGTCCCGGCGGCGTGCAAGGTGACCTTTCGCAATGGCCCGGAGGCACCGCGGGTGCGCCGTGTGAACGTACCGGCAGGTAAAAGCGTCGATGTCACTGCCAAATTCAATCGGCAAATCATCAAACTGCGGATCGCCTTGAACTGCAGTGCGGAATAAACTGATTAATCGATAGATTGGACCCACTTTTTACGCTTTTTTATCGATAGGTCAAGCCTTAATCTCACCTCCATCGAATCGCTCCCTTTTTGCCGATGGAGGCACCCCATGTCCCGCGTACTGATCATCGAAAGCAGCGCCCGCCAGCAGGATTCCGTTTCCCGTCAGCTGACCAAGGATTTCATCCAGCAATGGCAGGCCGCTCACCCAGTCGATCAGATCAGCGTGCGTGACCTGGCTGTAAACCCGGTGCCGCACCTGGACGCCAACCTGCTGGGTGGCTGGATGAAGCCCGAAGAACAGCGCACCGCCGCCGAACTGGAGGCCCTGGCCCGTTCCAACGAGCTGACGGATGAATTGCTGGCTGCCGACGTGCTGGTGATGGCGGCGCCCATGTACAACTTCACCATCCCCAGCACTCTCAAGGCCTGGCTGGACCACGTGCTGCGTGCGGGTATCACCTTCAAGTACACCCCGACCGGCCCGCAAGGCCTGCTGACCGGCAAGCGCGCCATCGTCCTGACTGCCCGCGGCGGCATCCATGCTGGTGCCAGCAGTGACCACCAGGAACCGTACCTGCGCCAGGTAATGGCTTTCATCGGCATCCACGATGTCGACTTCATCCATGCCGAGGGCCTGAACATGAGCGGCGAGTTCCACGAGAAGGGCGTCAACCAGGCCAAGGCCAAGCTGGCGGCGGTGGCCTGAGGCTCACGAATTCCCAACCCTGACACCTGTTTTTGCTCCTTTGGGTGTACCTGCCCGGCTTGTATGGCCGGGTTTTTTTATGCCTGGGGTTTTGAGGTCGCCAGTGCCGGCCTATTCGCTCGCCGGAAGATATGCAGGTCCCTGTGGGAGCGGGCGTGCCCGCGAAGAGGCCGGGACAGCCCCTACATTCCTCATGGTTGAACTCATTCGCCGCAACCCGCTAAGGTCGCCGCCTTGATTCACGAGAGGCAACCATGGGCTACCTGATAATCGTCGCGCTGATCCAGGCGTTTTCCTTCAGCCTGATCGGCGAGTACCTGGCCGGGCACGTTGACAGCTATTTCGCGGTGCTCGCCAGGGTGCTGCTGGCCGGCCTGGTGTTCCTGCCGCTGACCCGCTGGCGCCAGGTCGAGCCACGCTTCATGCGTTCCATGCTGCTGATTGGCGCGCTGCAGTACGGCATCACCTATGTCTGCCTGTACCTGAGCTTCCGGGTGCTTACTGTACCGGAGGTGCTGCTGTTCACGATCCTCACGCCGCTACACGTGACCTTGATCGAAGATGCCCTGAACCGGCGCTTCAACGCTTGGGCGCTAGTGGCCGCGCTGGTCGCCGTGGCCGGCGCCGCCGTGATCCGCTTCGACAGCATCAGCGGCGAGTTCTTCATCGGCTTCCTGCTGCTGCAACTGGCCAACTTCACCTACGCTGCCGGCCAGGTGCTGTACCGTCACCTGGTCGCTCGCTACCCCAGTGACCTGCCACACTACGCCCGCTTCGGGTATTTTTACCTCGGCGCGTTGCTGGTGGTGCTGCCGGCCTTCTTGCTGTTCGGCAACACTCAGCACCTGCCGAGCACGGATGTGCAATGGCTGGTGCTGCTGTTCCTGGGCCTGTGCCCGACGGCGCTGGGGCTGTACTGGTGGAACAAAGGTGCATGCCTGGTTTCTGGCGGTACGCTGGCGGTCATGAACAACCTGCATGTGCCGGTAGGGCTGCTGCTGAACCTGTTGATCTGGAACCAGCACGAGCCGCTGGGGCGGCTGTTCATCGGTGGGGGGATCATCCTGGCGTCGGTGTGGCTGAGCCGCCTGGGTGGGCGCGCACAGGCGCCGCTGGCCGGCAAGGCCTGACGCGCCCTTTGATCCGGGGGCTGCTAGGCAGCCCCGGCACTCTCAAGCTTCGCTCACTTCTTCCAGGCGATGCGGCAGCGCTTCAACCGAGCGCCCCGCCAACCCCACCCGCATGTCATTGCCACTCGGCTGCTGATACAGGCTCAAGCCGAACTCCGGCAACACTGCCAGCAGGTAGTCGAAAATATCCCCCTGAATCCGCTCGTACTCTTCCCACGCCGTGGTGGTAGTGAAGCAGTAAATCTCCAGCGGCACGCCTTCGGCCGTGGTCTGCATCTGCCGCACCATGCAGGTCATGTTCTTGTGCACGTTGGGGTGGTTCTGCAGGTAAGCCAGGGCAAAGGCACGGAAGGTACCGATATTGGTCAGCTTGCGGCGGTTGGCCGACAGCTCCGCCACCGGCCCCAGCGCCTCGTTCCAGCTCTGCAGTTCCTGGCGCTTTGCGGTCAGGTAGTCACCCAGCAGCCGCACCTGGCTCAGGCGCTGCTCTTCTTCGCGGGAGAGAAAGCGTACGCCGCCGGCGTCGATGAACAGGCTGCGCTTGATCCGTCGGCCACCGGACTGCTGCATGCCGCGGTAATTGCGGAATGACTCGCTCATCAGGCGCCAGGTGGGGATGGAAACGAGGGTCTTGTCGAAGTTCTGCACTTTCACCGTGTGCAAGGTGATGTCTACCACGTCGCCATCGGCGCCTACCTGCGGCATTTCGATCCAGTCACCCACATGCAGCATGTCGTTGCTGGTCAACTGCACGCTGGCGACGAATGACAGCAGGGTGTCCTTGTACACCAACAGCAGCACCGCCGACATCGCACCCAGGCCGGACAGCAGCAACAGCGGCGAGCGGTCGATCAGGGTGGCGACGATGACGATCGAGGCGAAGATCCACAACATCAACTTGGCCAGTTGCACGTAGCCCTTGATCGAGCGGGTGCGGGCGTGTTCGGTGCGGGCATAGATGTCGAGCAGGGCATCCAGCAGGCACGACAGCGCCATGGTCATGAACAGCAGGGTAAAGGCCAGGGCGACATTGCCGAGGAAGTGCTGGGCGGTGTCGGACAGCTCAGGCACCAGCTTCAGGCCGAATTGCAGCACCAGTGACGGGGTCGTTTGTGCCAGGCGGTGGAATACCTTGTTGTGGCGCAGGTCGTCCAGCCACTTCAGCGCATGCTGACGGGCCAGCAGGCGCCCGCCTTGCAGTACCAGGAAGCGCGCCAGGCGGCCGACTATCAGGGAAATGAGCAGCAGTGCCGCCAGGCCGATGGCGGCGTGCAGCATTGGATGTTGGTCGAGGGTGCCCCACAGGTCGAGGGAATCGCGCCAGATTTGTTGGATATCCATGGGCTTGCGTACAGTCTTGTTGCGAAACGAAGCTGTATTAGAGCGCGGATAGCGACAAAGTTGCCAAAAGAAATTCGGCTAAGGCGGCAGAAAACGTTACCCTATGCAACTGAATTTCCCGCACTTGTCTGAGGTTACCTCCGTGTTCTCCCAATTCGCCCTGCATGAACGCCTGCTTAAAGCCGTGGCCGAGCTTAAATTTGTCGAGCCAACCCCGGTGCAGGCCGCGGCCATCCCCCTGGCCCTGCAAGGGCGTGATCTGCGTGTGACTGCGCAGACCGGCAGCGGCAAGACGGCGGCCTTCGTATTGCCGCTGCTCAACCGTCTGGTCGACCTCAGCGGCCCGCGTGTCGAGATTCGCGCGTTGATCCTGCTGCCGACCCGTGAACTGGCCCAGCAAACCCTCAAGCAGGTGCAGCTGTTCTCGCAGTTCACCTACATCAAGTCGGGCCTGGTTACTGGCGGTGAAGACTTCAAGGAACAGGCCGCCATGCTGCGCAAGGTGCCCGACGTGCTGATCGGCACCCCGGGTCGCCTGCTCGAGCAGCTCAATGCGGGTAACCTCGACCTGTCCCACGTGCAGGTCCTGATTCTGGACGAAGCCGACCGCATGCTCGACATGGGCTTTGCCGAAGACATGGAGCGCCTGTGCAAGGAGTGCGAAAACCGCGAGCAGACCTTGCTGTTCTCGGCTACCACCGGTGGCGCGGCCCTGCGCGATATCATCGGCAAGGTGCTGAAAGACCCTGAGCACCTGATGCTCAACAGTGTCTCGCAACTGGCCGAAGGCACCCGCCAGCAGATCATCACCGCCGACCACGACCAGCATAAAGAGCAGATCGCGCAGTGGTTGCTGGCCAATGAAACCTTCGACAAGGCGATCATCTTCACCAATACCCGTGCCATGGCCGACCGTATCTATGGTCACCTGGTGGCCAAGGACGTGAAGGCTTTCGTGCTGCATGGCGAAAAGGACCAGAAGGACCGCAAGCTGGCCATCGAGCGCTTCAAGCAGGGCAGCTCCAAAGTGCTGGTTGCGACCGACGTGGCAGCCCGTGGCCTGGATATCGACGGCCTGGACCTGGTGATCAACTTCGACATGCCACGCAGCGGTGACGAGTACGTCCACCGTGTGGGCCGTACCGGCCGTGCCGGTGGTGAAGGCCTGGCGATCTCGCTGATCACCCACAACGACTGGAACCTGATGTCGAGCATCGAGCGCTACCTCAAGCAGCAGTTCGAGCGCCGGGTCATCAAGGAAGTGAAGGGCACCTACAACGGGCCGAAGAAGGTCAAGGCCTCGGGCAAGGCGGCCGGTAGCAAGAAGAAAAAGGTCGAGAAGAAGACTGGCGACAAGAAAGCTGCCGCCAAGCGCAAGCCTACTGCCAAGCCGAAGGCCAACGCGCCTCTGGCCAGTGCTGACGGCCTGGCGCCGCTGAAGAAGCGCAAGCCTGCTGCTGAATAATACTCACGCAGGCCCTTTGCAGAAGCGACGCAAGTTCGCATCTGCGAAGGGCGTGCGCAGGCGACGAACGATCACTCCGCCTTTTTCTCTGCCTGTTTCAACTCCTTGATCCGCTGGTCGATCAGCTGACACTTGTCGGGCAAGTCCTTGCTCGCCGTCCCCAGATCCATCCCCTGAAGCTCATCATTGATCTCCTTGGCCTTTTGCGGGTTCTGCTCGGTCAACTGAGTGACCAGCCCGGCCAGCTCCTCACGTTTCTGCGTTGCTTCTTCACGTGTGCATGCCCAAGCGGGCAGGGCGCAGAGCAGGGCAGTGGCATAGGCTATGGGCAGTAGCGGTTTCATCCTTCCAACCTCCGGCGGTGGTGATGCCCGGTGGAGGGCTGTGGGGGCAGGGAAGTTCAGGGCTTGCGACCGATGGAAGATTTCTTTGGTGGTGGTCCTTGGGAGACCGAGCGCCGCGCGGGCGGCGCTCGATTTGCGCAATCTCCCCACACACAATCCGCAGCCCTTTTTCCCCAGTATCGCGTGCAGAGATTTTTTGTCGTCACAACGGTCTTGGTCGAGATCTAAAAATTTGCTCGAACCCTTTGAGAGCGGGCTGACTTCATCGGCAAATCTGTAAGCAATTTCCCAAAGTAGCCTTGTTTGCTCGCGTTCTATTGCCCCGCCAGGTGTGGGGAGCTAGGGTCAATCGCACCTGAGGGCACGCAGCGCAATCCGCCCTTCGCCTTCGGGAACTACCTCAAGACGGCGATCTCGAAATGCCGTCGTTATCAGCCCAATCCTTACCAAGGAGAGGTAAGCATGGCCTTCGATGCTTATATTCAAATCGCAGAGATCACTGGCGAAGCACTGGACGAGCAGTACGCCAACTGGATCGAGATCATCGGCTACAAGTTCGGCGCCAACCAGAGCACCTCTGCCACCGCAAGCTCCGCGGGCGGCGCATCTTCCGGGCGGACCACGCTCACCAACTTCACCTTTACCAAGTATCTGGACAGCGCCAGCTGCAAGCTGCTTGAGGCCAGCTGTGCCGGCCAGCACCTGAAGGAAGTGAAGCTGGTGGTGTGCCGGGCCGGTACCGAAAAGCTCAAGTACTACGAAGTCATTCTCGAAGAAGTGATCATCGCCGATTACGCCCAGAGCGCCAGCGCCGGGGTGCCGATAGAAGTGATTCAATTGAACTACGGCCGCATCAAGACCACCTATACGCGGCAGAAGCGCCGCGACGGCAGCGCGGGCGGCAACGTGACCGGCGGCTGGGACCGCATCGCCAACAAGAAGTATGCGTGAGGTGCGACCATGTCCGAGGCACGCAGCTTTATCAATCCTCAGGCGCAATCGTTTGAGTCGCTGAAGGCCGGCACGCCCATGTCGGCCAATCAGCGGGCCAAGTTTGATGTGCTAAATGCGCATATCGCCAATGGCGTGGTTGTTGGAGGGGAACTGGTGATTGTTGGTGACCCCAGTACGCCATTGTGTACGAGCCATGAGGCTTTTTTAATGGCGAAGGCAGCGGGAATACATCATCAGCTGGAGGTCAATGGTGCTGGGGTGGATGACTTCTTTCTGGACAACTACGAGATGCTGAAAAGTTTCCTCACCCACGCCTCCATGGGGGCTGGCGCTGTAAGCGATGGCTGGAGTAGGCACCTTGAGTCGATCAAGAAGACCCTGGAAGATATTGAGGTCTTACATCGTCAATATTTGAGAGATGGCACAATTAAGGGGCGTAATGAGTTTTATACCAGGCGAATGACCTTATTCATGAAGCTAGAAGAGCAGCTGAATAAATTGGCTGCGTACGGTTCAGGCCTGCGAAATAGAGGTTCGGTGAAGAGAGTCCTCGAGATATCAACCAAGAGCTACCTGCATACGGGTGAGATTGCTGGGTACGCCGAGAAGATCGCAGGAATCTCGAGAGCAGCCAATTTGATAAAGAAGGGTACTTATATCGGCTTGGGGCTCGACGTGGCTTCAACAGGGCTGAGTATCCATCATGCATGTACCTTTGGACGCTCTGAAGACTGCAGAAAGGCTAAATATGTGGAAGGCGTCTCTCTGGTTGGCAGTACGGGGGGATCGATCACTGGCGGGGCGATTGGTGGATTTCTAGGGGGAACTGGTTGCGTGCTTTTCCTTGGAGTGACGACAGGCGGTCCGGGGGCTCTCGCGTGCACTGTCATTGGCGGTGCCGTGGGTGGCGCTACAGGCGGTTCGATCGTAGGTGATATCGGTGAAATGCTTGGTGAGTTGATATATGAGGTGGCGCAATGATTGAGTTCGACGCCAGGTGGTTAGGCCTTCCCTTGATGGTGGCTATGTTCATAGTCATATTTATATGGGTTTATGTTTCGGTTCGCTATTTGAGTAAAATAGAGTCGTTGCTTTCTAATAGTTTGATGGTTTCTGGTAATAAAAAGATTTTTGGTCATGCAGGTTTGGTAGGTAAAGTGATGCGTACCGGCTCGGCATCCGTGATGTTGTCGATGAGGGCGATTTGCGTTCGTAAAGGCCTTCTAGACGTTCAGGATGTAAAAAAATTTCCTGGTGGATTGCGCCGCATGCTGGTTAGCTTGTGGTTTCTTCATGTCGCTATTTTCTTGTCGCTCATTGGCCTTTGGAGCTGGTTGAAATTGGGGGGTTATTAAATTTCGTGTCTGGACAGGAAAA